>CAYUVK010000078.1:0-23645 GCA_964448105.1 uncultured Ignavibacteriaceae bacterium | reverse complement strand
TTGTTTATCCTGTATCATCTGACGGTTTGTTTGTAGCTGGAAGCTACGCTGTGAAACTTAGTGATCTAAGTGTCTTAGTGTTATTTACCACTAAGACACAAAGAACACTAAGAATCACTAAGTTCATCGTAAAACTATTATCCCCCTCCATAATTCCGGTGCCATATTGTCACATATATTTGAGAAGGCCTTTTAAAGGCCAATTATAGGCCAATAGATGGCTGAGGAAAAAAACAGAAATGATGGTTTAATAAGTAATAATTTTTAAAATTTCTCTTGCCAATTAATAATAAAAAGAGTTTATTTGTAATATCTATATAGCTACGGGGATTATGTGAAAGCATATATTAAACACTTTTCCGAATCTAAAAGATCTTAAAAATATATTCAATTACTTATAGAAATACATCAAAAGGAGGGCTAAAATGGATAATACCGGCACAAAAAAAAGAAGCAAAATTCTCTCCCTGCTTTTATCCATTCTTACCCCGGGATTAGGACATTTATACAACGGCAAATTTATTTGGGCAGTTGCTATTCCTGTAATATTTATCATTATTTATGATATCATATACTATTTTTCATTAATAAAATCATTCACATTTTTTTTAATCTTTGTACTATTTGCAATATATGTTTATATATTTTCTATCGTGCATTCAATCGTTTTGGCCAAACGAAATTCTAATTATCAACTAAAAAGTTATAATCGTGTATATATTTATCTTATATGGCCAATCCTCTATTTTGGAATTGGTCAGCTGCTGCCGGGAAACAATTCTATAAGACCGTTCAATATTCCTACTAACAGTATGGAAAATACATTGAAAGCCGGTGATATGATTTTCGTGGACATGGACTATTATAAAAGTGCGGATGTAAAAAGAAATGCTATTGTTATTTTTAGTTCCCCGGAATCTCCTCACAAACTTATGATAAAGCGTGCAATAGCATTAGAAGGTGAAAAAATATCAATTGTGAACGGAAAGATTTTCATTAATGGTAAGGAGTATAGAGAAAATAATCCCGACATAATCTATGAAAACAAAAATTTTGCTGACCTTCATGAAACGGTAATTCCGGAGGATCATATATTTGTCATAGGAGACAACAGACCCAATAGTCTCGACAGTAGAAATTTTAGAAGCGTACCGGAAGAAAATGTAAAGGGAAAGCCGTTGTACATTTATTTTAGTAATTCATTTGACAGGATAGGGATCAATTTGCAGTAAAAAGTAAGTGCTATAACAAGCAAAATTTATTTCTACATTCAGATCTTGGAAAATGAATTAAGAGACTTAATAATAAGTTAGGCATAACAATTATAATATTTCTAGATAATCTGATATAATTTAGAATTAACTTTAATTTAAAAACCGGGGGACAAAATGACACTGAAAGATATACTTCTGAATGAAGCGGAAAAAGTATATATAATTACAAAAAACCTTTTCGCTCTTGTTTCAAATAATGAACTTCAATGGATGCCGGCATCCGGTAAAAACTGGATGACAGTCGGACAACTTATGATGCACTGTGCCGGTTTCGGTTGCGGTAAAGCTATTCAAGGTTTTGTAAAAGGAGACTGGGGATTACCGGAAGGTTCAAACATGGAAGATTTAAATGAAGAAGACCATGTACCTCCCCAAACCGCATTACCCGGTGTTGAAAATGTTGAAGAAGCAATTAGACTTTTAGAGGAAGACAGAAAGTTAACAATAAGTTGTATCACAGATGTTGATGAATCAGAGCTTCTAAACAAGACTTTAATTGCACCCTGGGACGGAGAAAAATTAACATTGTTTCAACACTTATTACTAATGATTGCGCATCTCAACCAGCATAAAGGCCAGCTGTTTTATTATTTAAAGTTAATGGGTAAAAATGTTAACACGAAAGATCTCTGGGGAGAATAGACCTTGGATATATTTTTTAAGAGAATACTATGAAAAATAAATTGTATTGATTCGGAGATTTGATAATAAGTCAGGCAAAATTTGTTATTATAATATTTCATACATTCGGAAAGGTATAAAAATATGAATCTTAAATACAAACCACCTATAACCATTATCATTGTCTGTTTGTTTGAACTATTGGGAATAATATTAATACCTCCTGCTTTATTCAAAGAGACAACGCAAGCAATAGGTTTATGGTATCAAGTTTATATAGTATTATCCGGTTTAGTTAGTGCTTTCATTATTTGGATGTTATTGAGAATGAAAAAATTAGGCATTTATATTTATTTTATTTTATATACAATACATAATTTAATAGCAGTATTTGTAGGGAATTGGATTGTTTATGTTCTCATTATACCAATTGCAGGAGCTGCCTTATTACTACCGTATATGAAAAAAATGACATTAGGGGTTTAAATATGGAAAAGAATCCTTTCATCACGAAAACATTGATGCCAACAGACAAATGAACAATCTAGTTTTAACAATTAAGTGGAATAACAAACCACTTTAATAAAAGGAGTTAAAAATCAATTTAAGGAAAGCATCATCGCTTTTAATACTTGGTTCTGTATATACTATTTTTCACAAGGGTATATTTGCGGCGTTTCCCTCTTTATCCAATATTAGTTTTGCTAACAATATTTTCTCAGTTTTATGGATATTATCTACTCTGACTTTAATATTATTCATTTATTATTTTCTTAAAGAGATTGCCCCGCTTAATTCACAAATCAAGTTATCCTTATACTTAATTATATTATTTACAAGTGTTATAATATTATTAAAACTTCCTTTTAGCCGGCCATTACTATCCGGGATACTAAGAAATTTAATATTCGAATTGTCCGGATTGCTGAATTCGGCTGCAATCTTAATATTTTGCTTTTCCTTTTATAAATTAATATCCAATAATCATTCATTGCATCAATCCTTAAGTTTATTAATTTTGGCAGTGAGCATCGGTTTCATATTAGAATTAATCCCTTTGGGTTATTATATAAATTTCATTTTAACCGGAAATGAGATTACTCCTTTTCCCCTACTGAAAATCTTGGCAGTTATTTTATTTTTGTTTTCATATTATGCCGTGATTAATTTTTTAATAAAATTCAGAAAAGTTTATGATTATAATAAATTGGTATCGAAGCAATCTATTTAAATATTGCCGCATAGCAATTTTATAAAGAGGTAGTTAAGCGACTTAAATTGAAAAGGTATTATATGAAAGAAATTTACCACTGTTTTTGGATAAATGCACCGCTTCGAAAAGTTTATTGGGCAGTGACGGAAAAATCCGGATTGTCCGGTTGGTGGACAAAGAGTTCAGAGGTTAGTAATAGAGTAGGTGGTATCTCAACATTTCGATTTAAATCCGGTGCATTTAACAAGATGAAGATTAAGAGTCTCAGTCCAACTAAAATCGATTGGGAGTGTGTTGATGGACATGAAGAATGGATAGGTACACAAGTAACTTTTGAATTGCGAAAAGATGGTGACGGAACAAAGGTCTGTTTCTCTCACTACGGTTGGAAAACACAGTCGGAATATACAGGAGAGTGTAGTTTCCATTGGGCAAATTACCTTGTTAGTCTAAAAAAATTATGTGAAACCGGGTATGGCACACCGGATGAAGGATCATAATTAGCTTTCGAATATGATTAGGAGATTACGGTTAGTTCATGTTTTGTTTTTATTAAAACAGATTATTAAATAAATAAAAATCCGGGAGATAATTTTGTAATGGAAGAAAAGAAATTTGACTGGACATATTTCAAGAGAAGAATTTATATAAATAAATGCAGTAAAGAAGATTTGTTTTTAAAATGGGCTACTCCAAAAGGATTAACCGAATGGTTTATTGAAGAAGCAGATTATGAATATGGGAACAAAAGCTACAGAAAACCGGATGAAATAGTACGGGTGAATGACCGATATAAGTGGAAATTTCATAGGGGTTCAATTGTCACCGGGACAGTACTAGAAGTAGAGGAAAATTATTTATTCAAATTTACATTCGGCAAAAAAGAAATTAATTCGGCGGAAGATGTAATTGTAACGGTAACAATTCATGAAAAAAACGGGAAATGTTATTTCGATATACTTCAAGAAAATATGGCCGCCAGTAAATATGGTAAGGTTAACTACTACATTAGCTGTGATATGGGATGGATGTTTCATATGAACAATTTGAAGTCTATTTATGAAGCCGGACATGATTTGAGGGTAAAAGGCGAAAACAGAATGCATGTTGATGCTCCAAGCGGGTATCCGCTGGATCAATATAAATGGACTGAGTTCAGGCAAATAGAATATATTACGGCATCCAAGGAAACTGTCTTTGAAAAATGGATGACCTCAAAAAATATTGTTGAATGGTTTGTTGCAGAAGCAATATACAAATACGATGGGACAATAGTCAGAAAGCCGGGTGAAAAAATTAAAGCCGGTGACAAGTATACCTGGATTTTCTTTCAGGGAATTAAAGTAGAAGGAACAATATTAAATGTAATTGATAATGAATATTTGTCATTTACATTTGGGAAAAAAGAACCTGAATCAGAGGAAGATGTCATTGTGGAAATCTTCTTTTCTTCCGATTCTGCTAAAAGAACTCTGATTGAATTACATCAAAAGAATATTGCTGATTCCGAATACGGACATGTCAATTACAATTTAAGCTGCATGATTGGATGGTGTTATTTTTTAACTAATTTAAGATCTGTATTTGAATCCGGTTATGATTTAAGGGAAAAAGAAAAAGATTTGGCTTTAGAATCACAAGAATATACTTTAGAACGATGAAGGGATATAAGCCTTCTGCTTAAAATAGCAATTTAGTCGATAGCGTTTACACACTCGGTATCCGGCTTCATCCTTTGGGTTACAACGGATAACTTCGTTTTTCAGACTACGGTTGGTAAACCCGCTTCGGAGAAGGCAGACGGCTTAATTGCAGGTCGTTAGATTTTTTCAAATATTCAATAATTGAGAGAGATATGATGAAATATGTAAGAGGTATTATTTTTATTTTTTTCTTTTGTACGAATTTGGTAGCTCAAACTGGTGGAGTAAGAGAATATGGCATACAAATCGGAAATTATGCAGCGGGTAAATACAATTCTATAACAGACGTTGAAGACGTAAAGGTAGGTCACTTTACTTTGGTAAAAGGTAATAATATTAGAACGGGAGTTACCGCCATTTTACCATATACTGGAAATATCTTTATGAATAAAGTTCCAGCTGCCATATATGTTGCAAATGGTTTTGGAAAGCTTACCGGTTATACTCAAGTCGAAGAGCTTGGGGAAATTGAAACCCCCATTATTTTAACAAACACACTATCTGTCCCGACCGCTGCAGATGCTTTAATTGATTATATATTATCTGTTGATGACAATAAGAAATATGTAAAATCTATAAACCCTATTGTTGGAGAAACAAATGATGGTTCCTTAAATGATATCCGGGGAAGATATTTAACTAAAGCAAATGTAATTGATGCTATTAACAATGCAATTTCTGGTTTGATAGAGGAAGGTTCGGTAGGGGCTGGAACCGGTACTGTTTGTTTTGGTTATAAAGGCGGAATCGGAACATCTTCTCGAGTATTATCAAAGGAAAGAGGCAACTATACAGTTGGTGTACTGGTTCAAACAAATTTCGGCGGCAATTTAACTATTTCAGGGATACCTGTAGGTAAAGAATTAAAAAATCAAAAAGAAATGAATTCTGGTGATGGTTCATGTATGATAATAGTTGCTACTGATGCTCCAATTACATCAAGGAATTTAAAAAGATTAGCAATGCGAGCAATATTTGGTGTTGCAAGGACTGGCGGACACTGTTCAAATGGAAGTGGTGAATATGTAATTGCATTTACAACAGCAAAAGGTTTACGAATTCCTTACTATTCTCCCAATAATGATTATTTAGAAAGAAAAGAATTAAGAAATGATAAAATGACATCGCTATTTGAAGCGGTAATTGAAGCAACTGAAGAAGCGATCCTAAACTCATTATTTGAATCAAAAACGATTACTGGAAATAATGGGCTTACTATTGAAAAGCTGCCAATAGAAAAAGTATTAAAGATTCTTAAATATCATAATATATTAAAATAAAGAACTTAATTAAGTAAACATGAATTCAACTGTTTAGGTTATTTTAATATTAAGGGCGAAACCTAACAAGTTACAAGCAATTAAAGCTGAAAGCTTTTACGCATTCGGCATGCGGCTTCGTGTTGAAGACTACGCCGGATAAACGGGGCTCTTTACCTGCCAAAGCTGCTTTGGCGAAGGCAGGCAGCTTAATTGTATGGTTGTTAGGCATTAAAAATTAATTGCAGATTTTTAATATGATTGAAGATTTAAATTATAAAAAAATTGCCAAAGAACTTTTTGATGATATTCAAAAAGTAAAATTTAAGAATACTCCAAATCTTCGAAGAGTTCGTAAGAAGTATTCAAAAATACTCGCTCAAGCAGCTCCTGAACAAATTTTAGATTTTGCCAGATATTTCATAGATAATTATGATCATCGCTGGATTGCATTTGAAATAATTAAATGCCATAAAACTGCAATTAAAATTATAGGTATGAAAGAATTAGAAGAATTTGGGAAACAAATTAATAGCTGGGGAGCAGTTGACATATTCGCCGGATTTTTAGCCGGACCTGCCTGGCGTAATGGCCAGGTTCCGGATGAATTAATATTAAGCTGGGCCATCTCACCAGACCATTGGTGGCGGAGAACAGCACTCGTTTGCACAATACCTTTAAACAAGCGCTCGGCGGGCGGTCAAGGTGATATTCATCGAACTCTAAAAATTTGTCGTAAATTGGCAGCCGATAAGAATGATATGGTAATCAAAGCTTTATCCTGGGCATTGCGAGAATTAATTCCTCACGCTCCGGAATCCGTTCGAAAATTTATTAGTGAAAATGAAAGTCTACTTGCAGCACGAGTAAAACGTGAAGTAAAAAATAAATTGACAACGGGAGTAAAAAATCCTAAACGGGAGACAAAGTAATTATTAATATTTTTTTATTCGTCTAACAAAACAATTTAAGCCGATATTGTTTACTCATCTGGATTCGTTTTAAAGGTTACGCTGGACAGATTTTTTCATGGATGATGGCTGTGCCAGCTATATTCTTGTTTATTAATTAACTTTGAAAACGGTTGAAACCGTTCAAGGTGGTTTTGGTTTTTTCGCTTTTAAACCAATAGATAAATCAATTGGTTAATGATATACTATTAACAAAAGCTAATCATTATTGAGCATCCTATAAATATGATTAGATTTTGTTTATTACATAATATCCTTCCAAATAAAAATAAACACTATCTCCGGGACTATTTCAATAATAACATTTTTCTAACTGCAGTGTAGTTCTCAGCTGCAATCCTGCAGAAATAAATTCCGCTCGATATATTTTCGGCATTAAAATGGATTTTATAAACTCCCGCTTTTTGCTGATTATTTACTAGAGTTGCAACTTCACGTCCAATTGAGTCATAAACTTTTATAGATACAAATGTCTCATGGGGAATTTGATATTCGATAGTCGTTGACGGATTAAACGGATTTGGAAAGTTTTGTTTTAATATAAATAAAGTAGGAATATCATTAAATGAATTCTTTTCATCTACCTCCGTTATTGTTATAGGAGCTTTAAAATCAAGCTTAACGATTTGATCATTGCTTACGTTAATCTTAACAGAATCACCGGTACTTAGAAAATTTCCGTCCAGAGATATCGACCAATTTAAATTAAGAGTATCAGGACCTTTAATCTTTATAGTATATTCACCATCGTTTAACACAACTAAATTATATTTTCCGTTCACATCCGAATAATCATTATCAACATCCGATATTATTACAAAAGCATTCTGAACAGGTAAACCGGAGCTGTCGGAAATAATTCCTGATATTACCCCGGCAGTCTCGAAATCCGAATACTTATAAACCTGGGTTGAGTAAGCATCTTTTATGTCTATAGTTTGGGTGGGATCTCCAACATGGTAAATTTGAAGGTCCATAAGTTTATAAGGTCCATCGACAAGATCACCGTAAATAAATCGACCGTCAAACTTAAGATGTAACTTTTGTGGAGTGTTTTCCTGTAAAAATTCTATTGTAGATGACCATAAGATAGTCTCATCTTGTGAATCTACAAGACGGGCGAGTGCAAATACATTGCCTGAATCACGCGGCACAACTTCAATTTCTATTACAAGAGTATCTATTAATTTATTCGAATCAACATCAATTGAATTTTCAGAATAGTTACCTGTTGAAGAAATAATTTGAGCCATTGGTTCTTCAAATTGTGAAGCAGTATAGGATTGTGTTGTATAAATATCCGAACCGGAAAATATTACTTTGGCACTATCCCTTATAATTGCATATCCAATCTTATAAGGACCATCAACCTGACTTTTATTTATTTCTGTCCCGGGAAAATTCAACTTTGCAGAATTTGTTCCGGATGCAAATGCTGTTTTAGATTCAGTCCAGGTTATGTTTTCTCCGTTTTGCCCCATTAGCCATGCCAATATTGTATAAAAGTTTGGAGTTAAGGCATCAACAGTAAGTGAAACCATTAGAGTATCGAATAATCCGTTTGAGTCAATATCAATACCTTGACTTGAGCTTCCACCTGTTATTTTAACTTCCGGCGGATTAAATTGATTAGCCTTGTAACTGGTTGTTAGAAGTTCCTTAAATGCTGTTTGTTCACCATCGGGATCAATAACCTGGATGTATATTGTATATGGCCCATCTATACCTAATGCCGCAATATTTTGTGCAGGTAGAGAAAAATCAAATGAATTACTACCAACCGGAATTGCAGAAGTCTGGCTTGATGAAACAAGAGTTTGATTATCGCCGAATAATGAAATGTTTATTGTGTATAATATAGATCGGTTCGTCTGTGTAGAAAAATTTACAAGTATTTCATCATAATAACTATCGCTGTTTGTGTCCCGTGCAATTTCAGTAACCTGGTTTAACCTCAATGTAAATTCTCCAAAATCTGAAAAACTATATGAACCAGTACCAAAAGTATCAGCAGCCGTTACAGTACCTGCGCTATCAACAATAATCAAATTCATTTCATAAGGACCGTTTAGAGCATTATTGAAAATCTCCTCTCCACTAAAAATTGGATTGACTTCATAGTTTCCCGTCTGAGGGCCAAATTCTTCACTCCAAAATGCTGGATCGGTATAGGATGAACGGGAAGTAATAAAGTTATCCCCCTTTTGCAGGATACCTGTAACCCTATACATACCCGGGGTAGTGATTTCTACTCCTATAGATGCTCCCAATTGATTATAGACACCATCACCATCTGAATCGAAAGAAGTATCAGAATAAGATCCTGTGAATTTGGCTTCATCCGATTGTAAATTACTAACAGTTTCTGATTTTAATAAGGATTGGTATCTATACTTTGGCCAATTTCCCTGACTAAATTCAAAATTACTTTCCAAATTATAAAAGGTTGGTCCGCCTTTAGTTTTACTCGTGTTACCATCTATACTTTCAATATCATATTCAACATGATAGTATTTATCGCTTCCAATAAGGTTAAAGACAGGATCATAATATTTGTTACCAAGTTTGCCGAACCAATGAGAAGCGAATACCCATCTATCAAAACTCTGATCGATAAATCCCCTTGCATTTCCATTTGAACTTTCCAAATTACCAAAGGCAACAAGCCCGGTTGGACTCACAAAACCTAATTTATTACGACCTGTATGACCATCCTGAATTGCACCATCGACTCCTAAAATTAATAAAAGATTGGTCCAAACATTTGCCATGTTGCGGCAATTACCCCAATTTGCTAAGCCTTCAATTAATTTAAACCATGCATTACCTCCATTAACGTATCTCCATTTGCTTCTAGAGTAAATACCATCCATAATTTTTTCAGCAATTTGTTCTTTAGTTTTTGAACCATCAGCCCACTCAATTGCTTTTTGCAGCCATATTTTCTTAATAGATGATAATTGAGGTGAATTATAACTAACCCAAAGTGGAAATGAAATAATTTGTTCACCTATTTTGTTATTCAGATTATTTTTAAAGAAAAATTTTAATTTTAATTCATACACTCCGATCTTTTGAGGAAGATTTATAGAAATTACGCCGCTTTTTCCTACAATACCTGCAACACCTTTCATTCCTGTATTAACAATTTCCCAATTACAATCAGTTCTTGAATCATCGCCTAATGATGATGGAAATGATGCAAGTTCAACCGGCAGCCTAAACCATCCATTTTTCATTCCTGCTGCAACAGGAGAATTAGATAAAATATTAGTAAGCTGCCCTTTTTCATCATAGGTTCCTTCCCATACCGGTTTGGGAACATCCTGGATATTTATATTTAACGTAGCAGTTATTTTCTTTACTCTAATATTCCATAGAACCTGTTGATCTATAACGTTACCATAAGTCCATCCCGTTTCACAAGGATCTTCCGGATCATGCCCCCATCCTAAATTTGCTCTAAGCCATGTTGGTTTTACTGCATCCGGAGGAATCTCAACCGTTGCTTTTGCAGTCATTGTTCCTCCATAATTAATATTTTTATAACCTGTCAAGTCAGCGTTAAGCACTTTTTCATAAGGTTCCCAAACCTTATTTCCATTCCAATCTATCCAGACATTAACATGTTCAGGACTGCTATCATATGCCCAGCATGATTCACCTGATTTACAGTTTGTTGGATTTGCGATATATACATCAACTGTTATATCCAACAAATTTCCCGGCTTTTCAACAACATTTACACTGCTTATTTTTTCAAAAGTAGTGCTTCCTCCGGATGACTCACAATACTCCGGTGCTGTCACAGATGATAATTTCATTATTGGAAATGTTTTCCGTTGTTCCATTGCCTCATTTATTGTCTGCGAGAATGCTTCCTGAGGCAGTATTATAAAAAATCCAAATAGAGTTATGGTTCTGAATATAAATAATAAGAACGGATTTGGTTGCTCTTCCTTTGTGTAATTATGAACTCCTGTTTTTAACAAAGGATGCCGAGTATTATTCTTTATTGATGTTTTCAAAATATCCTCCATCTATTAAAAAATAATATTTTGTCTTTACCTGATATGCAGAAATAATAAGCTTAAAGAACAATATAATAGAAATAGCGTATCTATTTATGAAATATGCAGGAAATCGGAGTTGATGAAAAATTCGTATTATATAGGAAAAAACATCCTATATATATTCTTGTAGAAGAGAATTACTAATTAACTTAAAAAAAAAATAATCCAAAAGAAAGTTAAATAAATTAATTAAGCCTTTTTTAATCTTGAAGGTATGATAAATATAATCTGCATTGTCTATTTTTTAGACTAAGATTATTTCAATAAACCCGGTTTCTTTAAGAAACCGGATTTATAAAATAGCCATTAAATTTTATCTACGATATGTACCTTAGCTTTAGAAACCAAATAATAGAAAGCGGGAATTACAAACAGTGTTAATATTGTTGAAACAAGCAGTCCGCCAATAGCTACAACTCCGAGGGGAATCCTCATTTCTTTACCGGCATCACCAATTCCTAATGCAAGCGGGAGCATACCAAGAATAATTGCAGTGGTTGTCATAATCTGGGGTTTTAACTTGGTAGGGCATGCTTCCATTAAAGCATCTTTCGGAAGATACCCCTGCTCACGTCTTAATTGATTTGTATAATCCAAAATCAATATTGCATTATTTACCACTATACCGATAAGCATTATAATTGCCATAAGTGAAGTAATACTGAATGCAATGTTAGTTATATAAAGTGACAGAATTACACCTATCATTGCAAGAACAACGGTAACCATAATCATAACAGGCTGCCAGAAACTTTCAAGAATCGCAGCTAACAACATATAAGTAAGAAGAACTGCGAGGAAGAATGCAAATATCATATCTGCAATCATATCATTCATCATTCGGACATTTCCTCCCCATTTTATACTGTATCCGGGAGGGAAATTAATTGTTGCCAGTCTATTCCCTATTTCTGTTGTAACATTTCCCAGCGGAACTCCCTCTGCAGGTGAACCGGTAAATGAAATTGTTGTAAACTTATCTCTATGCAAAATTTTTGTATAACCGCGGGTAAATTTCACATCGGCAACCTGCGACAATCTTAAAGCCCCTGCAACTGGGGATACAACAGTTATGTTGCCGATATCTTCCGGTGTTCTTACCGAATTATCATTTAGAGTTACGGTTATATCATATTCATTACCAAACTCTCTATATTTTGAGGATAAAATGCCTTCAACAGACGAACGCAAGGTTAAGGCGAGATCGGCGACTGTTAAACCGGCTTCGGTAACCTTTTCGCGGTTAGGGAAAACTGTTATTTCCGGTTTGCCGGCGCGGGAAGTCTGATCAAGATTTATTAAACCTGGCACATCTTTTATTTTTGCCATTATTTCATTTTTCAGCTCTTCAAGTTTGTCAAGATCCTGTCCAAGTAAATAAAACTGAATTTGAGCACCGGGTCCCCCAGTATGCGAACCAAGATCGACTTTTATTTTTGCATTTGGAATATCCGCAAGCTCTTTTACAAAAACAGATACCATATCCTGAATGCCAACTTCTCTCTGTTTAACGTCAACTAATTGAATATTCATCGCGGCCATATTTGTTCCAATATCAAGATCACTTACTTTACCTAAATCGGTAAGAATATGTGTAACCTCTTTATGCTTTTGAACCCTTTTTTCAATTTCATCAAGAACATTTGCCGTCGCATCCAAATTATATCCTTCAGGCAATTCTACCTCTACCCTTATTTTTCCGTCATCCATGGGTGACATAAATTCAAATCCAAGCTTTGGTCCGAAAGTCATCATTACCAGTAAAAATATTACAAAAGTCCCCAGAATAGTCAGCAAACTTATTTTCTTATTTTTTAGTATCCAGCCGAGCATATTTTTGTACAAATTAGTCTGCTTTTCTTCCATACGCTCAAACCACATTGCAAGTTTATTTTTCTTTTTCTTCACTTCAGGCAATATTAAAGATGCAAGCATCGGTGTTAATGTAAAGGACATTATTAGTGAAAAGATTGTCGCAAAAACTGCAGCAAGAGCCAATTCTTTCAACCACTGGCCAACTAAAGAGGACATATTAGCTATCGGCAAAAAAACCACAAGATTGGTTAAGGTTGATGCAAGAACGGCAACTGTAACTTCTGAAGTTCCCTTAAATGCGGCCTCCTTATTTTTCTTGCCGAGACTTTTATATCTGAAAATATTTTCAATTACAACAATTGAATTTGCAACCAAAACACCTACCGAAACAGATAACCCCATCAGTGTCATCATATTTAAAGTGAGTCCAAAAGCCTTTAATAAAAAGAAAGTTGAAATAATTGAAGTAGGCATTGAGAGTGCAACAATAATTGTTGAGCGTAAATCATGAAGAAATATCAATAAAACAATTGCTGTGAACAGAACACCAAGATAAACATTACTCATTGTGTCGTTAACACTACTCTTAACAAAATCCGATTCATCATTTACAATTTCAAGATTTGTTCCCTGCGGCAATGAAGCTTTTATATCCGGTAACGCATTTCTGATTCCATCGGCAACCTTTACAACGTTACCTTCTGCACTTTTAACAATCCCCATTCTAACAACGTTTTCATCTTTTTCTTTAGTGATATTATCAAAATAAACAGCACGCTGGCGGATATCTTTCCCGGCATCCAAAACCTGGGCAAACTGCTGAAGCTTTTTAGGACCGAAAGGTGTGGGAACCTGCATATTCTTCATTGCTTCTATATTTGCATATTCCCCTTTCAATCTTACTGTATATTCCTGGTCTCTTATTTTAAAATAACCTCCGGGAATATCCATATTATGGGCTTTAAGAATCTGCAGCAGCTGGGGAAGAGAAATATTATTTTCAAAAGCGACTTTGTTGTCGAGCACTACTCTTATTTCTCTTTCCTGTCCGCCTGTTATATCGACTTTTGCAACGCCTTCAATTTGCGAGAACCTGTCTTTTAAAGTTTTATCTGCAATCTCATATAATTCTCTCGGATCAAGATTACCGCTTAACACAACATCAACAACAGGGAAAGATTTTAAATCTACTTTTTGAACGATAGGAAGTTCAGCATCTTCCGGAAGATCGTTTACTATTTCATCAACTTTATCCTTTACTTCTTGATTAGCCACGTTAACATTTTTTTTCATTTTAAATTCGATAATAACAATCGACAAGCCATCAAGTGAGTATGATTCAACCCTTTCAATCTGGCTTATTGTAGAAACAGCTTCTTCTATTTTCTTGCTAATTAAAACTTCAATTTCTTTAGGACCGGCACCGGGATACACCGTCGAAATAGTCACATAAGGTATTTCAACATCAGGCTGAAGATTTAAGTTTAAAGTAAAATAAGCTAAGAGACCAAAGATAAGGAACACCATTATTCCCATTGTTGTCATTACCGGTCTGTTTATTGAGACTTTTGCGAGAAACATATTTCGAATTCCTTTTATTTAAACAATTGGATTACATAAGAATCTTAATCTTACTCTTACTCCTAATCTTAATCCCAATTGTTCAATTCAAGAGTAAGATTAAGATTATGATTTCCGCCAGAGGCGGATCAGCCTATGGCTGAAAGATTAAGTAGTCATCTTTTAATAAACAATTTCATAATTTTATTTAATAAGTTTTACTTTAGTACCGTTACCCAAAAGAGAGGCACCCTGAACAATTAATTTATCACCCGGTTTTAATCCGTTTTTGATTTCAAAATCTAACCCGCTGTCATTTCCGTTCGTTACATATCTTTTTTCAGCGGCACCGTTGTTTTCTAAAAACACATAAGTCCCTTTTTCATCGGTCATAACAAGATTTCTCGGAATAACAATCGCTTTACGATTTTCATAAATCAATATTTTTATATCGGCTGTAACACCGCTTCTTAACTCCATTTTGGGATTATCAAATTCAACTTCTGCATAAAAAGCTTGCTTATAAGGATCAACAGCCATAGAAACTTCAGTAACTTTTCCACGATAACTTTTTCCATTGTATTCCATACTTGCATTCATACCCTTTTTTATTGAACTTATTTCAGTTTCCGATGCCCAGACTTTTGTATGCATCTTATCCAATTGAGAAACGGTAAACAGATGTGCATCTTTATTGACATTATCCCCTTCATTGATTTTCATATCAACCAGGATCCCATCAAAAGGCGAATCAACAAAAAGCATATCTTTAAGCGATTCAAAATTTCTCTTTGCCACAAGATACTGTGTTTCAGCAGCATCATAATTAGCTTGTGCAGTTTCCCCGGCTTTAAGAAGAGCTTTCATTCTATTATAAGTTTTCTCGGCATTGTCGAAAGCATCTTTTGCCTGCATAAATTGAATGCCCGGATTATCTTCTGCAAATTCAACTATGACCTGGTCTTTTTTAACCTGCTCCCCCACTTTGGCATTTATTTTCTCTATCTTTCCGCCAACCATTGCACTTTTTGTCGCTTCTTTGATTCCAGCTAATTTTCCAAAGAAACTGTAATATTTTTCAAAAGATTGATACTTAAGGATCTCAATTTTTACCGGCACTCCTTCTTCATCACGAATCTGTTCCATACTTTTGGCATCGGCTTTTTCCTTGCTGCAGCTTTGAAGAAGAAGAACAGAAAATGCCGATAAAAGAAAAAGGATGATTATTTTATTTTTCTTTATTTTCATTATTAAGTTCTCCTAACTTTAATTTAATTTCTTAGTCTTCTCTGTTTTCATTTTATCTATATATTTTGGATCGACTTTCCCCAAAATTTCATCGAGGCTCGATTTAGCGATTATGTAGTCATAAATAGTCTGAAGCCTGTTTATACGGGCCTGCTTCAATTCCATATCCGCATTTTGAACTTCGAGCTGGTTCCCTGTTCCTTCTTTATAGCGGACTACGGAAATATCATAAGCCTTTTCAGCAAGACTAACATTTCTTTCCTGGGCATCGAGCGAACTTTGGACACGTTTCAATTCATATATTTTTGATTTCACCTGTGTTGAAGTAAAATCTTTTAATTGTGAAAGCTGCTCCCCGGTTTGTTTTAACGAAATTTCCGACTGCTGAACTTTATTCTTTGTCTTTTCACCGTTAAATAAGTTTATTGAAAGAGTTAATCCGACAACCGCAGAGGAGTAATTTTGAAATTTGAAATTATCTGCAGACCCGGCATAAGTATAATTTCCGAATGCATAAAGAGAAGGCCAGTATTCGGATCTATCCAGGTCAATAAATGCTTCATCAACCTGCATTTTCAGCTTCAATGAATTTAAGCTATAATTAGATTCCATTGCTTTCTCAATTGCATCCTGGATTTCAGGGATTTCTTCTTTTGTATAAAGAAATTCTCCTTCAACATCCACTTCTTCTTCCTGTTTAACTCCGATAACAATCTTGAAACCGTTCTTAACATCTTTCAAATTATTTGTTATTTGCAGGACAACAGGTTTTATATTTTCAACTCTTACTTCAGCTTGAAGAGCATCATAATCGGAAACTAATCCTTGTGCATTAAGAGCTTTAACGTTTTTAAGATTTTCAAGCGCATTGTTATAGCTTGCAGTTGTTATATCCAGAAGCTGCTTTGTTAACAGGACACCATAAAAAGCTTTTTTAACATCAAGTATGGTTGAAGATACTTTTCTCTTTAGTTCTTCTTTTGATAAGTCTAAATAAATTTGTGAAGCACCTATACCTCTAAATACAGCCGAGTTAAATAAAGTCTGGGTTAATAAGAGTGATGTTTCGTAGCTGTTTGTCTGTACAAAAGACTGAAGCTGGGTTTGAATTGATTTGTATTTTGATTCATCTCTGGGAATTACGTTCTCATCAAAAAGAATGCTGTAGGTTGCATTCGTTAACAATGCTTCAAAATCCGGGAAAGGCGTTTTGGGCTTTTTAAGAAAATGATTAAAGTTTGCAGAAAGATCAAGGCTTGGAAGCGCATATCCGAATGCTTCATGAACCGCTTCCTTCGATTTTTCTATATCAAGTTCTGCAACCTTTATATCCCTGTTGTTACTCAATGCGGCATTAATTGCGTCATCAAGGGTATATATTTTGGACTGCGAAAAACCTATTGAAGAAAATATTAAAATTGTAATAATTCCTTTTACAAGAATGTTTTTTGAAAATGTGTGTAGCTCCATAATTTCACTTATTTATTTTGTCTTTAGTTCATTAAAAAATTTATTTTCATAAAATGAATTTTGAGGAACATTAACCTTGATCATCTGTTCACTTACCTTCCAGAGGTGTCTTGCAATATTTTCGTCGTAAGTTATTGCAGATGATTGCACATATCTCTTTTCAATGAAATATTTCCCCGATACATTTGCTACTTCAGGCGAAGATGCCAGGTATATAACTGTTTCCGCTCCTTCTTCAGGACTTTTCAGAAACGGGGAGATACTTTTATAGAGGATTCGTTTCAGCAATGAAGAATCCGGATCATTATTTATTATGTTTGTAGCAACAAAACCGGGATTCAGGCAATTTGAAGTTGTCATCGTATTTTTTAATCTTCTTGATAATTCATAAACAAATAGTATATCTGCTAACCTGGCCTGGCATAACACTTTAAATGCAGAATAATTTTTTGAATATTCAAGATCTTCAAAATTGATCCGGCCCTTTCGATGATATTCACCTGAAACATTAATAATTCTCCCCTGTTTGCTTAATAAGATATTCTCCAAAAGAAGATTGGTAAGTAAAAAACGGGATAAATAATTTACAGCAAAAGTAGCTTCAATCCCGTCAACTGTAATATGTCTTTTACTGAAATAAGCCCCGGCATTGTTAATTAAAATATCGATACTGCTGAATTTACTTTTTATTTCATTAGCCAAATCCAGGATTGATTTTTGTGAAGATAAATCCGTAATAAACAGATAAAATTTATTACTTCCTGTAATTGTTTTTAACTCAGCCAGAGTTCTCTCGCCGCGGGTATGATTCCTGGTAACTAAAATGATTGCGGCTCCCAGCTTAGCAAGTCTTTTCGCTGCTGCTTTACCAATACCTGAATTTGCGCCCGTAATTAAACAGTTTATTTCTCTGTTGAAATACATAAGTATTTATTAAAATTTCCCGAATTTTAATACAATCTCTGCGGACGGTCCCGAGATTTCACTATCTTTCAGATCATCAAGATTAGCACCTGAAATTAACCTGTAGCCGCCTCCCAGACCAATTCTGAAGAAGGAAGTAACATTCAGCATAACTCTGACAGCTGGTTCCATTACAAAGAAGCTTTTGGTATTAGTATCCCAATCCCATTCCCAGTTATCGGGATGCCTATAACCGATTCCGCCGCCGCCTATCAATAATGATACGGTATAATGGACAAGTCTGTCGGAGTTATTGATATAATGAAGCTCTGCACCGCCGTAGCCGAAATTCAAAAGTTGTCTTTCACCCAAAAACATACTTCCGGTTTTAACATTATTTACCAATCCGTAACCACCACCGCCGATAACAAAAGTATGATTTATAATCCATCCCCCTTGCCCTCCGACCAAAACTCCAAAGTGTTTATTTATAGAAGTAAATTTTACTACAGGCCCGCCGAAACCTCCGTTGGAGATTTCCCCGCTTCCCAATAAAGTCTCTTCCTGTGCGAATAAAATCGGGCATACTATTAATAAAAGCAGAACAATAATCGATTTTTGGTTCATTATCTTCCCTTTTATTATAACTAAAAAAAATTTCGAGGCTGAAATTATTCTTTTTCCAATCGGAATTCGTCCGTCATTATAAATCCAAACGGAAAAATTGTCTTCCCCGATAAAGTAAGACTAGTTTTGCTGATGAATGGTAAATTTTAATGATGAAACCCGGGCAGCATCTTAAATGATCTGCGTTCTATCAAAATTTGTATTTGCGGACCAATTTATATTGCCGGAAAGTTTTGTTTTTTAAATTGGGTAGGAGTCATCGAAGTATATTTTTTAAATGCAATGTTGAAAGCAGATTTTGAATTAAATCCAACTTCTTCGGCAATAGCTAAAATTGTTAACAATTCTCCTCTTTTGTCCACCAACAAGATTTTAGCCTCTTCAATCCGGTAGCTGTTTATGAAATCGAAGAAATTCTGATTCATTCTTTCATTTATTATCTGCGACAAATGATGCGGGGATATAGAAAGCTTTTCGGAAAGTTTCTGGAGAGTTAAATCATTATTAAGGAATGGTTTTTCGGCCTCCATAATACTTAATAATTTACTCAAATATTTTTCCGAATTTTCCGATGTCAAAGAAGATTTTTCATATTTCTTTGATTTATTATTCTCAATTTCAGGAGGAATTATAATCGGCTGGGTTAAACCAAAATAACCTATTGATAGAATTACAATCGACACCATCAACGGTATAACAGTAATATAAATTGAATAAACATTTATTCCCGAAATGAATAACGCAATAAATATTGTCATTATCCCGAATATTACTAAAAAAGAATTCATCCCGACACTTATCCAGCGTAAATTAATTTTATCAAGGGAGGACATAGTAGATTTTATTTTTAATTCATGTTTATTCAATATTTTTTTAACAAAGAATAAATAAATAAATAGATGAATAATCTGAATAATAAGAATTACCAGATTTTCATCTAAGCTTCCTACACTTCTGATTGAAGCCAATTTCTCTTCGGGATTTTTGAAATAGAATGGCAGTCTGTAGAGAATTAATGCTATAAAAGGGATTAAGTGTAGAATATCTTTTTTGTTAAACTTAAACCGGCCGGCCGTTAATTCCTTAACATAAAAATAAAATAACGGACCAAACAGAAAAATAACTGTCGAAGGTAATCCGATTGCAAAAGGGAAATCTTTATAAGAATCTGTTCTAATAAAAACAAAACCGCTTATTGAAAGAGAAAACAGGATCATTAAAATTCCCAGGAGACGGTTTGCTGTTTTATTTCCACGGTTCAACGTAAGCAATAGAACACTTACAAAGAAACCCTGTCCGATTCCTATTAAAATAATTATGGTAACTAGATTCATTTCCCCTAAGGTACAAATTAATAACTAATCAAAATTACTTAAAATTTGTAATAATGTAACTACAATTTTATGTAAAAATTCGAAATTATTGTTAAATAATTGTTAAGAAAACGGCAAGAATATTCAATTTAGATTAGTCGTTTGTAAAAACATAGGTTAATATATCAGGTAAGTGGATTTTAACTATTTTCAGTACTATAAGTTAAGCTCTTAATTTTTTATTGATTAAAAATAAATAATTTACCTTGTTATTAATTTAACCGAAATGTTCTATTTAACTTTTAAGACAACAAATGAAATATCATCAGCTTGAACTACCCCTTCCATCCATTTATCCCCTGCTAAATTAAGTTTATTTATAATTTCATCGGGACTGTTTTCTGCAACTAACTTAAAATTCTCTTTCACACGAGAGTAATCAAACATCTTCTCTTCGGTATTCATTTGTTCAGGAAGTCCGTCAGTTAGTAATAAAATTGTATCCCCCGTTTTTAATTCTTTTTCAATTAATTTATAAGAAAATTTACGCATTGCTCCTAAAGGCATTCCTTGAATTACAATTTCTTCAACTTCTTTATTTTCTTTATTATAATAATAAACGGGAGGCATTCCTGCGCTAGTAATAAAAAGCTTGCATCCGTCAATCTTTAAATAACTAAAAGACATTAAGATTCTGCCTAACTTTATTTCTCTTATCATCCTTGAACAATGGTTCATAAAATCCTGCGGGCTTAATTTTGATGAATCGGAAGTAAAAAATCCCTTCATAAGAGTAACCATGGTTCCGGCTTGAAGCCCGTGTCCTGTAGCATCGCCAAATGCAACATTAAGGATCCCATCTTCCTGAACGAGAAAATCATAATAGTCTCCACCTACTTCAGTTGCTGTCCGCATGAAAGCAGCGATTTCAAGGTAGGGAAGTTTTGGGAGTTCTTTGGGCAGCATTGAAAGCTGAAGCTGCCTGGCTTCTTCAAGTTCTTTTGTCTTTCTTTCATTCTCAGCTTCAATTGCCCTTTTCTCAGCTTCCGTTGCCTTCAAACGCAATTCATTTTCTCTGAGTTTTGTTTTTTGTTCACGTCTATTTAACTCAAATTTTCTAAAACCATAAAGAGTACTTAGAAAAATAATTCCATATGCTATATAGGCAATTTTAGTTTTCCACCATGGTGGTGAAACAGTAATGGAAAGGGATGCCCCCTTTTCGTTCCAGACTCCATCGTCATTTGAGCCAATCACCCGTAGAATATAGTCTCCCTGTGATAAATTTGTAAAAGTAACAGTATGATTGTTGCCAAGCTGTATCCAATTTTTGTTGAATCCTTCTAATTTATATCTATATTGATTTTCAGAATTATTGAAGTAACTTAATGCAGCAAAATCCAGAGATACAATATTATCTTTATAAGTTAAAAATATACTGTCCCGCTGCGAAATACCCTTTTCAATTATAGGCTTCCCTTCTTCGTCATCAGTATTATATCTTAAATAGTTTGTAAATACAACCGGAGGTATATAACTATTCTTCTTTATACTATCAGGATAAAAAATGTTAAAACCATTTATTCCCCCGAACAATAAGCGGCCTGTTTTATTATCCTTGGCAAAAGCATTCTGATTAAATTCATTCCCCTGAAGTCCATCTTCGTAGTAATAATTTTGAAAGGTCTCATTTGAAGGATTAAATTTTGAAAGCCCGTTATTAGTGCTCAGCCATAAATTCCCATTATTATCCTCTACTATTCCATATATTGTATTATTTGATAGCCCGTCCTTTTCGTTGTAATTTTTAAAATTATTAGATTTCCACAAATATTCGCTTAAACCTGAAGTTGTTCCGAACCACATATTACCTTTGCTGTCTTTAAATACTCTTATAATATTATCATCACAGATACTTGTTGAATCCGCCGCAATATGATTAAAGTGAGCAAATGATTGCTCAGCTTGATCAAAAACATTTACTCCTCCCCCGAATGTACCTATCCAGAGTTTTCCCGATTCATCTTGAGCAATTGATAAAACTGAATTTGAACTAATGGAACTGCTATCATTATTATTATGCTCATAATTAGATATCTTTCCGGTTTTCTTATTTAGCTTATTTAATCCGCCTCTATAAGTTCCAATCCATACATTGTCATTTTTATCTTCAAATAAAGAATATATACGGTCATCAGTTAATGAATTTGAATCTAACAGATTATGAGTGTGATGGGTAAAGGTTTGATTCTTAGGATCAAAAGCATCCAGACCATTATTAGCGGTACCGATCCAAATAATCCCGTTTTTATCTGCCATTAATACTTGGATATTATTACTAATTAAACTGTTGGCATTTGAAGGATTATGATAATAAGCAGAAAAATTTTTTGTATTATAATCAAAACGATTTAAACCGTTATTCCGTGTAGCAATCCAATAAGTACCATTTTTATCGACAACCATTGAAAATACATTATCATCATTAAGGCTATTTTTATTCCCGGGATCGTGTTTATAATGTTCAAAAACTAATGTTGAAGGATGGAAGTAATTAATCCCACCGGTATTTGTACCAATCCAGATTACTCCACTATGATCCTGGTAAATTGAGTAAACAAAATTATCGTTTATACTAGTCGGATCACTTTGACTATTTTTATAATTAAAGAATGTATTTGAACTTGGATCAAAGCATGATAATCCGCCTCTATCGGTACCTATCCATAGATATCCCCTATGATCTTCATAAATAGACCAAATCCAGTTATCGGGTAGACTGTTTGAATTATTAGGATTGTTTCTATAGTGTGAAAATTTCCCGGTTCTTTCATTAAGCTTGTCTAACCCATTAAATGTTCCGACCCATAAATTCCCGGAACGATCCCTAAATATTGAATATACTTTATTATCACTTAAGCTTGAAGGATCGGAAGGATTGTGATAGTAATAAGATATTTTTCCGGTTTTTGTATTTATCTTTTTTAAACCGGTAGCTGCACTTAATCCCCCCATCCATTTAATATTTGTTGAATCTTCATATAAAGCCAGAATCGTACTAAATTTTGCTCCAATTAAATTAATACTATCTTTTTCAACAACTTTAAAGGATTCTGTCTCCGGAAAATATTTATTGAATTTTCCGCTTTGAGTTTCGGAATAGAGGACTCCTCTTTTATCTTGATATATAGAGAAAATGAAGTTATCTGAAATGCTGTTGGAGTCTGACGGGTCATTTTTAAATATTTTGAAATTATAACCATCGTACCTGTTTAATCCATCCTGAGTACCAAACCACATAAAACCCTTTTTATCCTGGAAAATACAGGTTACCGAACTTTGTGAAAGACCATCTTCAATTGTTAAATGATTAAAAGAAATATAACCTTGCGGGAGGATTTCGGGGATAAATAAAAGAGAAAAAAGCAGATAGTATAGAATAACTTTGAACATAAAATAAATATCAGCCAAAAGAGAAAATGTTAAATTCAATATAAATGCATGAGATATTATGATTTAGAATATAATAGATTCTCTCCCAAAATAAAACAGCCCTTGATTTCCATTGAAATCAAGGGCTAAAGAGTTTTTACTT
>CAYUVK010000077.1:6899-23654 GCA_964448105.1 uncultured Ignavibacteriaceae bacterium | reverse complement strand
GCACTTAAGTAGTGCACTTTACACTTTAACAAATTCGACACGACGGTTATTTGCTCGTCCGGCGGGATCGGAGTTATCCGAAATTGGCTTTGTATCACCGAAGCCTTTTGTTGTCAACCGTAAACCATCAATACCCATACTTACTAATTGTGTTTTAACAGCATCCGCCCTTTCCTGTGAAAGTTCCATATTATGTTTTGAATCCCCGGTATTATCCGTATGTCCATCAATTTCATATTTTAAACCGGGATTATCTTTTAATAATTTATAAATTTCATTAATTGTACCCATTGACTGAGGCTTTATTGTTGCTTTATCAATATCGAAGAGAATTCCATGTGTGATAATTTTGCTTTCCGTTATAATATGTTTCGTATCGTTAAAATTTCCACCAAGAGCAACCCTGACATTTTTAATCATAATCGGCTTATCTTGATCTCCAATTCCAACGAAATTAATAGCATAAGTATTGCCCTTAAACACCGGAACATTTAAAACCCTATATTGATCTTCATAAATTTTCAATTGTCTTCCCTTCCTGGCAATTGCAACATGGTGCCATTTGTTATTATTAAAAATTTCATCGCTTTCAGGATATGTTCCGGATAGTCCGTTTGCAGAACATTCATATCCTACAAAGACACCATTTTTATCATCGCTTGAACTATTATCCTGATCACTGTTTTTAGGATTCCAAAATCTTATGCCTACTTGATTATAAGCTCCCGGCTGTGTATAAAAATCAAATTCAACTGTAAAAGTATCGCTTGCCAAGTAAGTGTCAGTTTTCATGAGCGGGACAACACTTGCATAATTCCCTTCAGTTAAAGCGAACACCTTTTCTCCCTGCAGAGTGCTTACCTGGGCCTGACCGGACAGCAAATCCCAATGAGAAGGAAATTCACCTGATTCCTCATCGGCAAAGTTATCTTCGAAAATAATTTTATCTCCAGGAACAAAATCATAATTTTGATATGTTTTTGTATTTACCTGCTGGCTGCCGGTAGTTGATGTATTCGAACTCTCGTTCTGTTCACTTTTACCTTGAGCCGGAGCTTCTGGATTCATTACTTTATTAACAACAGTATCTTCAGCTTGATCAACTTTTTCCTCTGCTTTTTCTTCTGTCTTTTTTAGAATATCACCAAATTGTGCAAATGAAGTAAATGAACCTAATAAAAAAATAATAGTTACATACAACATTATTTGTTTCATTTTTTCTCCTTAGTATTTTATAATATTAAAATTCTTCTCTATGCTCAAAATTTTTATTTAAAGAATCATTAAGAAAATTTTTTCCAAAGAGATTTTTATCCCTCATAAAAAATGAATTGCTACCGGTTTGATGTTAAATCAGGCGCTATCTGAAAAAAATAGTTCGTAATGGGATTCAGAATTGTCTATAACTTAATGTAGAAATAATTTAAAAAGGATTAATAATAGATTAATTTTTTTTAATTTATTAATAAAAAATTCCCCCAAGAAGGGGGAATAATTTATTTTATGAGTATACACTAATTTTATATGTGTGCATGTGCGTGTGTTTGTACTTTTTCGGGGTTTTGAGCAATGTTCCAAATAGCTAATATTGCTATTGCAACTCCAAATACAAAGAAATTCCAGGGAACTACTAATGCAAACCATATAGCACTTAGAAACAGCCAAATGCCGATTATTCCATTTACAGTTCCTTGCCAGCTGTTTGCTCTTGCGGCTCCCCAAAAACCAAATACTATTGCAACTGCACCGGCAACTAGCATACTTGCAGGAGTACGAAGTGCATGTACAAATCCTGAAACAAT
Source organism: uncultured Ignavibacteriaceae bacterium (assembly GCA_964448105.1). Lineage (GTDB taxonomy): Bacteria > Bacteroidota > Ignavibacteria > Ignavibacteriales > Ignavibacteriaceae > CAVQBP01. The sequence goes on along the minus strand of CAYUVK010000077.1, from coordinate 21,852 downwards.
TAACCATACTCCTGTTGCTAAATCAATCCATCCTTGCCACATGACAATTCTCCTTTCCTTATTATTCAATAATTTTATTCATCAATTTTCGTTTTAATATTAAAAGGAATAACAAATAATATCAAGGGACAGCTTGGGTAACAGTGCGGCCAATCATCAGAAACAGCATTTATCCTGTGAGGTATGAAACAATTAAAGTATCACTTAACCTGAAAGTTGTCTAATAAAAATATTATAACGGTCTCGGAATTTTATTTAAAAAAGCTGATATCTTTTTATTAACAAATTCCGGGTTTTCGATAGGAATTATATGTCCCGAGTCTGGTACAGCATAAAATTCCGAAACGGCTATTTTATCTGACATTTCCTTCATAACACTAGGCGTTGTAAGAATATCTTTTTCCCCGCAAAGGATTAAAGCCGGGATCTTAATCCTAGACAAATAAGAAGTTGTGTCGGTTCTGCCTGCCATTGCAATAAGAGATCCTTTCACACCAACGGGATCGAACTCTGAAGAACTTTCAATAATTTTTTGGTATTCATTTTTATAAGAAGTTTTAAATTGATCTGAAAAACAATTTTTCATAAAATCATGGATAAAAACATCCAAACCGTCTTCATTAATTTTTTTAATCCCCTCTGCTCTTTTTAACTTACCTTCATTTGTATCTGCTTCCGGTTTGGTATCACATAGAATTAACCCTCTGAATTTTTCTTCCATTTTTTCAACAGCCCTTAATGCTACATAACCGCCCATTGACAGCCCGCAAATAACAGGTTTAGTCAACTTTAGTTCATAAATAATTAATGAAATATCATCAACAAACGATTCCATAGTATATTGACCGTCACCAGCGGAAGATTCCCCTAAACCTCTTATATCATATGAAATGCAGTAATAATGAGAACTAAGCTCTTCAATTTGTTTATGCCACATATTATGGTCAAATGGGAATCCATGAACAAATAATACCGGCAATGATTTGCTGTCTCCATTTTCGAATATTTTAAGTCCGTTTGAAGTAATTTTCATAATTTTTACATTTATTTGTATATACTATTCTTAAGATTATATAATTACCCATAATAAAATAAGGAAACAGCTATGAAAAATAAATTATCCTTCGCACTAATCTTATTATTTATATTTAGTATTTCTTTATATTCACAACAGGACTCCGTAAAACTAAATACATGGATACCTACTGCAGCTGCAGGATTAAATGTTAGTCAATTAGCTTTAAGTAACTGGACACAGGGCGGTGAAAATTCCATTACATGGACGTTACTCGGGAATGGAAGTTTGAAATATCAATCTATTGGATGGACTTTCAATAATAATCTTAAAATAGCTTACGGCAGAACTAAATTAGGCGGAGCTGATTTTAAAACTAATGACAATGAACTATATCTCGAGAGTGTTATCTCGAAAAATGTCAATTGGGCTGTCGCTCCTTACTTTAGTAATACTGTGAGAACACCCGTCGGTATCGGGTATTCTAATACCGATCCCCCAGTTCAAACCGCTGCTTTCTTTGATCCGGGTTATTTATCCCAAAGTGTTGGTTTTACTTATCAAAAACAGAAAGGATTTGACACACGGATTGGTGTTGCTATTCAAGAAACTTTTACACGAAATAATACACAATTTTCCGATGATCCGAACACTGCCAAAATAGAAAAATTTAAAGCTGAAACCGGTATTGAATCTGTAACTAATGGAGAATACATACTAGCGGAAAATATGTTGTTTAAAAGCAGTCTCCGTTTGTTTTCCCGCTTTAACAGTTTAGATGTTTGGGATGTTAGATGGGATAATTCAATAGTAGCTAAGATAAATAATTATTTAAATACAAGCTTTGGTTATCTTCTAATTTACCAAAAAGACCAGTCTATAACAGCACAAATGAAGGAAGGACTTCAATTAGGATTGAATTATACAATTCTATAGGAAATATTTATAGGGAGAGCAAGAGATTAAATTGCTCTCCTACTTTCTTTAAGAAAGAACTATTGGTAAGTTTTATTTTTTTTCAAATATGGTAAATAAAAAATGAAAATAGCATTTATATCCTCCGAAGCTGTTCCATTTGCAAAAACAGGCGGGCTTGCAGATGTCGCCGGCTCTCTTCCCAAAGCGCTGGAAAAGTTAGGATGTGAAGTAAAAATTTTCATCCCTAAATATTCCGGGATTGATGAAATAAAACATGAACTTCACTATAATTGGGAAGTTGGGGAAATCAAAATAAAAATAAATGATGAACTTAGATCTGTTCACCTTCACCAGGGAAGACTCCCCGGTTCCAAAATTGAAGTAAATCTAATTGATTGTCCTTTTTATTTTTTTAGGGATTCAATTTATACAAATGATATTGATGAAGATGAAAGATTCATTCTTTTTTCAAAAGGCGTTATTGAAGTCCTTCACAATTTAAATTGGTCGCCGGATATTTTACATTGCAATGATTGGCAAACCGGATTGATTCCTTTATTTATAAAAGATAATTATAAAGACTATAAAATATTTAGCAATACCGCAACTCTATTTACAATTCATAATATTGGGTACCAGGGAAATTTTCCCCCAAAAATTTTATTAAATGCGGAAATAAATCCTAAATATTTCTATCCCGGGGGACCGGTAGAATATTATGATAATGTTTCCTTTATGAAAGCAGGAATATTTTTTTCCGATATAATTAATACTGTAAGCGAAAATTATGCGAAGGAAATTTTAATCCCCGAATATGGGGCAGGTTTAGATGGTGTTCTAAGCAACAGGAAAAAAGATATTTACGGAATACTAAACGGAATCGATTATTCAATATGGGATCCTGAGCATGACAATCTTATACCCTTTAATTATTCTGCAATCGATATTGCAGGAAAACAAAAGGATAAAAAATTCCTGCTGGAACATCTAAGCCTTCCCTATAATGAAAAAATACCTCTGGTTGGAATCGTATCCAGGATGGTTGCACAAAAGGGACTTGACATTTTTTCCGATGTTATAAATGATTTAATGAAAATAGAAGCTCAATGGGTAATTTTGGGTAATGGTCAACCGGAATATGAAGACTTATTTCAAACTTTAGCAGCAACATTTCCTAAAAAAATATCTGTTTATATCGGATTCAATAATGAACTTTCCCATTTAATTGAAGCAGGAGGCGATATATTTTTAATGCCCTCACTTTATGAACCCTGCGGTTTAAATCAAATGTACAGCTTAAGATACGGAACGGTTCCGGTTGTAAGAAAAACCGGCGGACTTGCGGATACTGTTCACGATTGGAATGAACTAAAATTAAAAAGGAAAGAAACCGGGACAGGTTTTACTTTTACTAAATATGACGGTAAAGAATTATTAAAAGCTCTTAAAAGAGCAGTTAAAACCTTTAAGGATAAAGAAACATGGAGAAAAATCCAGGTTAATGGAATGGAAAAAGACTATTCATGGGAACATTCCGCCAAAGAATATTTAAACCTTTATAAGAAAGCTGTTCAAAAAAGAAAAGTAGACTCAAACTTTAATTCCAAATCCTATAAAATAATAAATGATTTATTTGTTAAAAAAGAAATTAAAATTAATGCAGATGTTTCAGTTGTATGGGATGCACTAACTAATTCATTCTGGACTAAACAATATATGTACGGAGCTGAAGTGATTTCTGATTTTAAGGTTGGCGGCAATATTATCTGGAGAAATGCCTCGGATGGGAAAATATATGTAAAAGGAAAAGTACGGGAGATAAAACCAAAACATCTTCTAAGAACATCAGATTTTAACCCTGATTCCGGATTGGAAGATATTGAGTCAAACTACACCGAAGTCACTTTCGAATTATTCCGTGAAAAAAAACAAACATTGCTGGTAGTAAAAGAAGATAATTTTATCGGAGATGAGATAAGGTATAATGATTCCTTAAACTTTTGGAATTCGGTTCTTGAAAAGCTAAAAGATTTGCTTGAAAAAAAAATCACGGATAAAAATGGGGAATGATTAAATGGATAAATGTTTGATTTATTTTTTTACATTTGTTCTGTACCTACATTTTTAATCAGAGATTATGATTCATTGAATAGTATCGAAACCCGGGCGGATAAATTTACCATGATCCGGGAATTCAATTTCTGTTAGATTTAAAATCTTCCCGAGAATAACCAGAAGATCTGAAATTTCTCTTGAAAATCCCGGTAAAATATTGTATAAATTATCCAAAGCATTAATTGAACGATTGATTCCTATTATAGCTATTTTTGCAGTACCATCCATATCATACTTGCTTATCTCTTTCATCTCTTCATCATCTTCTTTTAACATTTCATCTTTACCCCACATAGCTCTTTTAATTTTAACATGAATGAAAGCATGAAACCAGGAAAAAACTTCAAAATTAGCATGTAATTTCTTAAAAAACGGATCTTTCAACTTCTCGTTGGGAAATGAATATAAATTATATTTTTTATCAAGAGCAATAATTAAGAGATGTGCTTGACGGAAATATTCATTTGATAAATCTTCAACCGGATGGCTTGGTTTTTCGAAAGAATCCCTTGAACTCTCTTCTTCATCTTCAAATGAATCGAATTCTTCATCACTGAAAAAATCATCTTCTTCGTCATCAATTTCAAATTCATCAAATTCATCGGAATTGCCGGATTTTTTATCTATTTCTTTTTTAAATATATCGCCGATATTTGTAAGATCCCCGTTATGTAATATTTCATAAGTTGAAATCTTTGATTCTTGAGAAAATAGCAGGCAATTGGAAGTGAATTTACATTTCTCACACCAGCGGTCACAATAATTATAAACACCCTCTATATATATTTTCTTCTCACTATTCATAATTGTTAATATAAAAAATTTTAATTATGAATAAAACCTAATTGCTGTGAAATATTTTTCCCCAGGCATAAGATGAAAAATATTTATATTTGCCCATTTGAAATCAATAATAATCCTTAAACCGAGTTCAGTAATTTCATATACTTTTTAATAAAATCATCCAGCTTTTTTCTTCTATATTGCATAATAAATCTTGGATGCTCAAGAAATTCGATTCTCTTAAAAATCTTAATTTCGTCATTTATTTCTTTTAAATAAAGAAAATTCTTCTTTCCAAGGGATATAACTAATTTATCATTTGCCCCGAATTCAATTTGTTCTTTTATATAAGAAATTATTTGCGGTTTCAAATATTTGTAGATTCCTTTATCATCATAAAAGTTATAATTTTTACCGTCTTTCAAAATTGCTAGAGGATAAATAGCGGATATGAAAAATTTTGAATAAAAATTTTTTACACCAAAGGCGTTTATAATTTCATAAACGAATTGACTTGAAAGTTCTCTTTTATTCCCAAGATCGTTTTGAATTTCACAATATTTTCCCAAAGCAACAGGATCTGTAAAATTGATTCCGGTCAGACCGCTGCCAAATCTCCCGGGATTTATACCGAAAATAAAAACTCTTTTATTTTCATCATTAAAGAATTTATTATAAAAACTTTTTGTTACTTCTCTTACGGCTGCTTCTTCATAGGGATTTATAATGACAATTTTGGCGGGAAAATTAATCGGTCTTTTAAGACCCAAATAAAAATCTATTGCTTTTTTCCCAAATGTTTTGCTGTTCAAAAAAACTCTTTAACTTCTATACGGAGGCTGCTAAATTAAAAAGCAGCCCCGTTAAAATATAAAACTTTATTTCTTTTTCATCTTTTCATTAGGCATATTCTGCATAGGCGTCATAAGTTGCTGCATTGAATTCATGTCTGAAAATCCCCAGTGTTCTGCAATTTTTTCGTTTTTAACCAGGAAAACATCAACTCCAGGCCAGGATATCATTGTATTTGTTGGCGGGATACCCATTAAAGTATCTTTAAATGTTCCGTTTACAGTATTATATACCATAACAGTATCGCCAGTGACTGCAATAGCATTGATAGTTGTTTTTGAATCAGGAATCGCTTTATGGAAAGCTTGAAACATTTCTTTTACTGCTGCTAATCCCCTTGCCTTGGTATGCATCGTATCAATCTGGTGATCTACAAAATCCGGCGTTGTTAAATCATCTAGGGCATCCCCATTCCCCTGATCGAACGCATCCATAGCTTTATATACAACTGCTTTTTCATTGGACATCATTGTATTCTCTTCAGCTGGTTTTTGACATGAATTGAAAACAAACAGCAACAGAAAAATCACAAGTAATGTTAGATAAGTTTTCTTCATAACTTTACCCTTCTTAAATTATTATTAAATTATTTTTATTTAATTATGACACAATAAGAGATGCTTATTTTCAATCCGGCTAAGAGGAAGCGAAGTAAAATTAAGTTAAAACTTAGTACATGTCAATAAAATTTTCTATTATACAAAAAAGAAGTGATATGAAAACAATAGTAGTTAAAAAACCGGGCATAATTGAAAATTTACAATTCGGAACTTCAGAAAAGCCTAAAATAAAGGAAAATGAGATTTTAGTTAAAGTAAATGCTGCCGGATTAAACCGTGCAGATATTATGCAGCGGCAAGGTAAATACCCTCCGCCAAAAGGAGCAAGCGAAATATTGGGATTGGAAATATCAGGGGAAGTTGCAGAATTAGGGAAAAATGTTTCTAAATGGAATAAAGGAGATGAAGTCTTCGGGTTAATCCCCGGTGGCGGTTATGCTGAATTTGCAAAAATTCACCAGGATATGGCTATTAAAAAACCTGTGGAATTATGTTTTGAAGAAGCTGCCGCAATACCGGAAGTTTTTCTTACCGCTTATCAAGCTCTTTTCTGGAATGCAAAAATAAGAAAAGATGATTTTGTATTAATTCATGCAGGTGGCAGCGGCGTAGGAACTGCTGCAGTGCAACTTGTTAAAGATGCAGGGGGTCATGCAATTATAACTGCTTCAAAAGGAAAACATGAAGTCTGTTTAAACCTTGGTGCAGAAAAAGCAATCGATTACAAATTGCAGCAGTTTGATGATGAAGTTTTAAATTTTACCGATAATAAAGGAGTCGATATTATTATCGATTTCATAGGTGCAGATTATTTTGAAAAGAATATCAGGTGTTTAAATCAAAATGGGAGATTAATATTTCTTGCAACATTGAGCGGTTCAAAAATTAAAGAAGTCGATATTAGAAATATTATGTCAAAATGGATTTCGATTATCGGTTCGACTTTGCGAACTAGGGATCTTGATTATCAAATAAAATTAACAAATGAATTTGCAGTTTATTCTTTGGAAAAATTTAAAACAGGAAAATTAAAGCCGGTTATTGATAAAGTTTTTGATTGGAAGGATGTCGCAGTGGCTCATAAATACCTGGAAGACAATAAGAATATTGGAAAATTAGTCTTGAAAGTAATTTAAAATAAAATTAAAAAAATGAAAGACCTGTCCGGCGAAGTTCTTCTGTAGGAATGCTTTTGGCAGAAGAACGAAGCCGGATTGAAAGATTCCAGGATTAAAAAGATTGTAAGAAATATAACACCTTGGAAATAGATTTTTTAAACAAAAACCAGATAGAGAATTCTGTTTAACTACTTAACTCTTATTAATGAAGCTTTAAGATCAATAAAAATTAACCGAATAATCTAAAAAATTTCCGTTTTCATAATTAAATTTTGCACTGAAGATTTTTTCCTGGAAAACCCATTCGAGAAAAATTTTATCCCCCTCCCAGAGATTTAATGAAGTTAAACGGTCATTTGAAATCCATTCTAATTTTCCTTCGGGAGAATCAATTAATTTTCCTTCAAATTGATTAAAAGTAAAAACAAAGACATACCAGTTATCAACGCCGTCAAAATTAGGAAATGTTAAAAAACCTTTTAATAGAGGATTTTTCACTACTAAACCCGATTCTTCTTTTATTTCCCTTATTGCACATTCTTCTGGGCTTTCACCTTCGTTCAACTTCCCCCCCAAACCATTCCATTTACCTTGATGATAATCATTTTCTTTTTTAATTCTATGAAGCATTAATGTAGAATTCCTGTTTTTATCTGTAATATAACAAAGTGTGGCTAGTTTCATTTTATTTATTTTTTATTTCTTAATGTATTGACACTATAATAATACTAATATAATTTTTGATGGTATTAGTTATTTTTTAGGTAAATAATAAGTCTACTAATTAAAAGAACAAAATTGTAGCATAAAGGCTCAAAGTTGACCTTTTAAGATTCGGCTTATAAATATAAAAAATTATTTTGCTATTTAAATAATTTTAGAAATATTTAGTTGGTAAAAAAATTTATTTTTAAAGGAGAATATTTAAATGACCGAATTAAATAATATTTCGGAAAACGCTTTTGATGAGGAAGTGAACGATTCAATTAAAGAAAATTACTTTAATTCATATAATGAACATTCTCTTGAATCGGAAAGATATTTTGCAGGCGCTTATCGTGATGATGAAGATGAGGATTTTGATGATGAAGATGATGAGGATTTTGGGGATGACGATGACTTCGGGGATGATGATGAATTTGAAGATGCTGATCCCGAGGATGAACCTACAGACGAAGATTTCTACGAAGAAGATTTCGATTTTGAAGAAGATGATGACGAAGATGATTTATTCGATGAGGATGAAACGCCTTATAATTAAAAACTTAAAAATAGGAACTTTAATTAGTCCGGTTCTACCGGATTCTTTATGCGTTAATTTATAATCCCACATATTTATTTTTTAACAAATAATTTTGAACATAATCTGTTACTCCCTCTTCAAGTGAGTAAAGTGATTTTGTATACCCGGCACTTTGCAATTTTGAAAGATTTGCTTCGGTAAAATACTGGTACTTTTCGGTAAGGTGTTCCGGGAGTTCGATATATTCTATATTATCAGGCTTACTCATTGCTTTAAATATTGCCGTCACCAGGTCGTTCCATGTTCTTGCCTTCCCCGAACCAATATTAAACAGACCGTTTTTATCTTTATTATCAAGGAAGAAAAGTGTCATATCTACAGCATCCTTAATATAAAGAAAATCTCTTTTCTGCTCACCGTCCTTATAATTTGGATTTTTTGATTTAAAAAGTCTTACTTTCCCTTTATGGATAATCTGATCAAATGCCTTATTAACTACGCTGCGCATATCTCCTTTATGATATTCGTTGGGACCGTAAACATTAAAATATTTCAGCCCGGCAACTTTATCTATCATACCGTGTTTATCTATCCAAAGATCAAAAAGATGTTTTGAGTAGCCGTACATATTCAAGGGACGAAGAGAATTCAAATTTTTCACATCATCGTTAAATCCTAAAGAACCGTCTCCGTATGTTGCCGCTGAAGAAGCATAAATAAATCTTAAATTATTTTTAAAAGCGTACTTTGCCAGGGTTTTAGAATATTCATAATTATTTTTAATTAAATGATCAGCATCCTTTTCAGTAGTTGATGAATTTGCCCCCATGTGAATTATTGATTTTACATTTATATTTAATCCTTTTTCAACATTTTGAATAAAAACATCTTTGTTTATAAAATCAATAAACTTTAACCCGACAAGGTTTTTCCATTTTTCTTCGCACCCCAATTCATCTACAATAATAATATTGTCATTTCCTAGGGAATTAAGTTTCCAGACAATTGCACTCCCGATAAAACCGGCGCCCCCAGTTACAATAATCATGCATACCCTCAGAATGATTAAGTTAATTTTTATTAGCAGACAATTTAATTATATTTGAAATCTTTACAAAGGAAAGACTGTTTATACCCGGACAAAGAACTTTGAATATAACTCAATATCTTAATCCTATGTTTTGGATTAAGATTAAGAGTAGGATTTCCGCCGGAGGCGGATCAGCCTTTGGCTGAATGATTAAGAAAATTCTGCGTATAGCAACAACTCAAATAAAAATAGATGGAAAATACGTTCGAAAGACTTAAGAAAATATTATCAAAAAAAATAATGCTATTGGATGGTCCCAGGGGAACCATGATCCAAAAATTGCGACTAAGTGAAGAAGATTTCCGGGGAACATTGTTGAAGGATCATCAGCATGATTTAAAAGGGAATAACGATATATTATGTCTTACCCAGCCGGAAATAGTAAAAGATATTCATCGGGCCTTTCTAAATTCCGGTGCTGAAATACTCGGAACAAACACTTTTAGCGCTAGTGCAATTTCACAGGCAGATTATAAAACTGAACATCTTGTTTATGAATTAAACCGGCAAGCTGCCATCATTGCAAAAGAATGCGCTAATGAATTCAATAAAAAAGATAGTTCAATACAAAGGTTTGTTGCGGGTGCAATTGGTCCGACAAATAAAACATTGTCTATTTCTCCCTCTGTAACTGATCCGGGATTTCGAGCTGTCACTTTTTATCAAATAAGCAATGCATATAAAGAGCAAGCGCGGGGATTAATAGATGGCGGTGCAGATATTCTTCTTATCGAAACTATTTTTGACACACTAAATGCAAAAGCTGCTCTTTACGGAATTATGGAACTCTCCCGACAAACAGGAAAACAAATTCCAATAATGATCTCGGGTACTGTAGTCGATATGAGCGGAAGAACACTTTCAGGGCAAACAATTGAAGCATTTTGGATTTCAATTTCACATACTCAAAATTTATTAAGTGTCGGTTTGAATTGTGCTTTGGGTGCACCGGAAATGCGACCATTTATTGAAGAGCTCTCTCAAATATCAAATTTATATACTAGCCTTTACCCGAATGCAGGGCTGCCGAATGAATTTGGTGAATATGATGATACTCCGGAATCGATGTCAAAAGTTTTGGAAGACTATGCTAAGAACGGATTTTTAAACATCGTCGGCGGTTGCTGCGGAACTACACCCGAACATATAAGACAATTTTCTGAAATTACAAAGAAATATCCTCCAAGAAAACCTCCTGAGGTTAAACCTTACTTAAGATTAAGCGGACTTGAACCGCTTGTAATCCGGCCCGAAACCAATTTTGTTAATATTGGGGAAAGAACAAATGTTACAGGCTCAAAAAAGTTTGCAAAATTAATTCTTTCGGGTGATTATGAAAGCGCATTATCGGTTGCAAGAGGTCAGGTTGAAGGAGGTGCCCAGATACTTGATGTTAATTTAGATGAAGGGCTTCTTGACTCAGAAGAAGCAATGGTAATATTTTTAAATCTTCTTTCTGCAGAACCTGATATTGCAAAACTTCCAATAATGATCGATTCTTCTAAATGGTCTGTAATTGAAGTTGGGTTAAAATGCCTGCAGGGGAAAAGCATTGTTAATTCGATCAGCTTAAAAGAAGGCGAAGAAAAATTTAAAGAATACGCGAAAAAAGTCCGGAGTTATGGTGCAGCAGTAATTGTAATGGCATTTGATGAAAATGGTCAGGGAGATACGCTGCAAAGAAGAATTGATATTTGCGCCCGTGCCTATAAAATATTAACGGAAGAAATAGGCTTCCCGCCGCAGGATATAATTTTTGATCCTAATATTTTGACAGTTGCAACCGGCATTGAAGAGCATAATAATTATGCTGTCGATTTTATTGAAGCAACTAGATGGATAAAACAAAATCTGCCTTTTACTAAAGTAAGCGGCGGTATAAGTAATATTTCCTTCTCTTTCAGAGGGAATAACATGGTTAGAGAAGCAATGCATTCCGCTTTTCTTTACCATGCAATTAAAGCCGGACTCGATATGGGAATTGTGAATGCCGGGCAGCTGGAAGTATATGAAGAAATTCCAAAAGATTTATTGGTGCTTGTTGAAGATGTTCTTTTAAATAGAAGGAAAGATGCAACAGAAAGATTAGTCGAATTTGCAGAAACGGTAAAGCAAAAAGAAAAAGGTGAAGCTAAAATTGATGAATGGAGAAAGCTTCCTGTTAAAGAAAGATTAAAACATGCTCTGATAAAAGGGATAGTAGATCATATAGAAGATGATACCGAAGAAGCAAGAAAGCAATTTGAAAAACCTTTAGATGTTATCGAAGGACCATTAATGGATGGGATGAATGTAGTCGGTGATCTTTTTGGTTCAGGAAAAATGTTTTTACCTCAAGTTGTCAAAAGTGCCAGGGTGATGAAGAAGGCTGTTGCATATCTTATCCCTTTTATCGAGAAAGAAAAAGAAGAATCGAACGATACCCGTGAAGCAGGTAAAGTTTTGATGGCTACTGTTAAAGGCGATGTGCATGATATTGGAAAAAATATTGTTGGTGTGGTTTTGGGCTGCAACAATTATAATGTTATCGATCTCGGAGTAATGGTCAGCTCTGAAAAAATATTGCAGACTGCAATTGATGAAAAAGCTGATATTATCGGTTTAAGCGGATTAATTACTCCTTCTCTCGATGAGATGGTTCATGTTGCAAAAGAAATGGAAAGAAGAGGATTTCAAATACCTCTTTTAATTGGAGGAGCAACAACTTCTAAAGCACATACTGCAGTTAAGATTGCTCCTAATTACTCCGGTACAACCGTTCATGTTCTTGATGCCTCAAGGAGTGTGCCTGTTGTAAGTAATCTTATTAATCCCGATAAAAAAATAAAAGAAAAATTTACTAATCAAATTAAAGATGAATATGAAAAAGTAAGAGAAAATCATAAAAAAAGAAAATCGGTAAAAAATTATTTAACTATTGAAGATGCAAGAAAAAACAAGCTTAATATTGATTGGACAAAAACTAAAATTAAAAAACCGGGAAATTTAGGGACAATAGTTTTACGAGATTATCCTCTATCAAAGCTAAAAGAATATATTGATTGGACTCCTTTATTTTTAACATGGGAAATTAAAGGTAAATTTCCGGCAATCTTCGAAAATAAAAAGTATGGTGAGACTGCAAAAAAATTATTTGACGATGCAAATATTCTTTTGGATAAAATTATTGCTGAAAAATTATTGACTGCGAACGGAGTTTTAGGTTTATATCCCGCCAATTCAGTCGGGTATGATGATATAGAAATTTATACTGATGACTCGCGCAAAGGTGTAAAAAGAATTCTTCACACAATCAGGTCTCAGGAACAGAAAACCGATAACTTACCCAATCTCGCACTGGCCGATTTTGTTGCCCCCAAAGAAAGCGGCGTAAAAGATTATATTGGTGCATTTGCTGTAACCGCTGGGATTGGAATTGAAGAGATTGTTGCTAGGTTTGAAAAAGACCACGATGACTACAACAGCATTATGGTTAAAGCACTTGCAGACAGATTAGCTGAGGCATTCGCAGAACATCTCCATGAATTAGTTAGAAAAAAATATTGGGCTTATGCACCCGAAGAAGAATTTATTAATGAAGATTTAATAAAAGAAAATTACCGGGGAATCAGACCCGCTCCCGGATACCCCGCTCAACCGGATCATACTGAAAAACTAATTATCTTCGATCTGCTTCTAGCCGAAGAAAATACTTGTATTAAGCTCACCGAAAATTTGGCAATGTATCCTGCTGCATCAGTAAGCGGTTTATATTTTGCACATCCAGAAGCTAAATATTTTAATGTTGGAAAAATTGGTAAAGATCAAGTTCTTGATTACCATAGGAGAAAAGGTATGAGTTTTGAAGAAATAGAAAAGTGGCTTAGTCCAATACTTAATTATGATTAGTTCTATTACGAAAATCACTACCATTCTTTAAGCTTACAAATATTATTCTTCCGTGAAAGTTTTGTGACAACTCTATTCTATTTTTCATTTCGTTTATTTATAAATATAAAAAGGAGTTCAAAATGAAATTTTACAGGTTTTTACCCGTCTTTCTGCTTTCAATTTTTATAATTTCTACCTCTTTTGCGCAGCAAAATAACATGATGAAAAAAGACGATATGAATAAAAATATGAAAATGGAAAACCACGAAATGAAAAGCGACAGCATGATGATGAAAAAAGATGATATGAAAAAGGATATGAAAAGCAATATGGATATGGAAAAACATAAAATGAAAAGCGATAACATGATGATGAAAAAAGAAATGATGACAAAGATTGATAAGGATAAAAACGGCGTGGCAATAAATGGTTATGATCCGGTAGCATATTTTACAGATAATAAATCGGTTATGGGGAGCAAAAAATATTCTTATAAATGGAATGATGCCGAATGGTATTTTGCAAATAAAAACCACATGGAAATGTTTGAGAAAAATCCTGAAAAATATGCACCTCAATATGGCGGTTTTTGTTCTTTTGGAGTTACTAAGAATAAGTTAGTATCATCGGACCCTAATGCATGGGAGATTGTAGACGGTAAGCTTTATTTATGCCATACAAAAGAAGTACATAAACTCTGGGAAAAGGATTCAAAAGAAAATATTAAAAAAGGGGATAAAATATGGCCAAAGCTAAATTCGAATATGTAAAGGTTTTAGAAGAACGCATGAGTAATGAAATTGTTATTTCGAATGATCTTGATTAAATAGGCAGAGAAAAAGAGGGGACTTCTCCTTTTGGTCGAAATAATAATTTGACTTTTAGAACAAAATTATAGATTCTACTAAAGAAAAATTAAGAGCGACGAATCCCGTCGCTCTATAATTATTTCAATTCCTTTAACCAGTTTTGAGCAAACTTGCGGGCTGCTTCGGTAGGCTCTTTACCGGCTCTAAAACATACTTTCCACAATTCAGGTTTATTTTCATAAGTTTGCTTTACGAAAACTCTCTTGCCCCCTTGTGATTCCGCTAGTTCTGCTTTAAAATCTACATCTTTTGATCCATCTAGAAATTCATTAAGCCAATTTTTTATCATTGAAGTGGGATTGTTTGCCGGATATTCTTTTTCCCATTGAGCAACCTGCTCTTTATATTGATTCATTTGTTCATCGTACATCTGTTTCATTGAATTTTCCATTTCAGGACTGTACATGGGATTGTTTGGATCATCAATTTCCTTTAGCTGTTCTTTAAAGCTTTTTATAGTTTCATCAAATGAAGCCTGCTGATCTTTAGGCATTTGTGCTTTTGTTTTTTCTAAATTTTC
>CAYUVK010000077.1:0-6799 GCA_964448105.1 uncultured Ignavibacteriaceae bacterium | reverse complement strand
AAGATCATATCTTTAGCACCAACTTCCGAATATTGGATTTGATCTAAAATACTTTTGATCTTGTTATCAATAATTTTGCCGTAACTAAAACCGATTACAATTAATAACAATGGTAAAAGAAGAAATATCTTTTTCATAGATTAATTCCTATCAAGTTTAATAATATAATTTTGAGGGCAAATAAATTTAGTTTATGGATTTATCATTTGCAATAAAAATAATTGAAGGTAAAACAGATAATTAAAATCAAATAAATATAAGGAGATTAATCAGAAAAATGTATTTATTAACGAACTCATCTCAATAATCCTTCTCTTTATTAAAAGGAAGAATTTATAATCATATAAAACAAAATCTTATCTCTTGTTTTTGTATTAAGGGGAAAATTTTTTAGCTTTTTTGTCCCTGGCTGAAAAGTTTAAATGAGAAGTAAATTAAATTAAGCAATAACCCGATAAACAATGTTAATCCCCATGCTCTTGAATTATAAATCGGGTGTGATATTTTGCTTAAAATATCGCTGGATAATGCAAATGGGCTGATAATAACATCCCATGAATTCCACCTTAAATACCTGCCGATATAAATACCAAAGCCGCTTAAAAATAGGAATCCGATTGTTATAAAAGTGGTTTTCCCCTTTCCGATCAAATTTTCCAGCACTTTTTCTATATCCATTAAACTCACAAAACCGAATAGTAAACCAGACCATGCAAATGATAAAATTAAAATCAAATCGTACCATAGAGGTGCTTTTGAACTCATTCCTAAATGAAATAAATCGGTTAATATGTATGGT
Organism: uncultured Ignavibacteriaceae bacterium; assembly: GCA_964448105.1. Lineage (GTDB taxonomy): Bacteria > Bacteroidota > Ignavibacteria > Ignavibacteriales > Ignavibacteriaceae > CAVQBP01. Next base: position 6,000 of record CAYUVK010000077.1, on the reverse strand, counting down.
GAATTAGGGAAAAATATTACCCAGGACAGAATCATTATTACCAGTAAAAATTTCTTATCCTGCAGCTTTTTTAATATTATAATTGAACTTATAAACCACGGGATGGAAGCCAGAAACAGGTTCCAATTCAAAAATAAAAATTCAAATGAATGCGAATATAATATTCTAAAAATAGATAATCCGAAACTAAATGTGCTTAGAATGATTAGTAAAAGCGTAGTATTTAATCTGCCCGATTCTTTAAGCTGCTTAATCATAATTTATATTAAATTTTTCCGTAAATAAATACTTACAATTATTGTTTAGTCATAACTAAAGCAAAAAATGTTCCGCAAATTTCATAAATATTTTGGATAATAAAACCTGAATAATACTTCCTCTTCTTTAATAAGTGATTTGTCACAACTTTAATTTCTCTAAAAATTAAAGAGGATTCTTATTTATTTAATTAGTCATGCCAATTTTATAAACAACAGTTTGCAGCAGACGGTTAAACTCATCAGGTTTTTCAACCATGGGGAAATGACCGGTTCCATGAATTTCAAGAACCTCAAATGAACTCTTACAATATTTTTTTAATCCTTTTGTATTAGTTGGTATTCCATCACTGTTTATTAAATATAATTTGTAATCCAGGTTGGGTAATTTAGCCATTTCATCATATTTAAATACATTTTCAATTGATGAGATTGCAGCTTCAGGATTGCTGTTTCTATAATCTTTTTTTACCATATTTCTAATAGTAGTATCTGTTGAGGGACTGAATAAATATTTAGCTGCATATTCGGGAGCTACATTTTTATAGTCTTTTTTTAAAGTATCAATAAACGAATTCATCTCCTTTAATTGCTCAGGACTCAATTTAGTACCGACAAATTTAAAATTATCTACTCCGACAACTCCAATAATAGATTTATTATTTTTCAAAGCTGTTTCCAAAATAATATCCCCGCTCATAGAATGCCCGATAAGAATTACATTTTGTAAATCCAGCTTGTTAATAATATCACTAACATCATCTGCATATTTTTTTACAGTATAGTCTTTTCTTTCGGATGTTGATTTTCCAAATCCTGCCAAATCAATTGCGATAGTTTTATATTTTTTGCTGAAATAATTCATTTGATTATTCCAGTAGCCGGAATTTATTCCCCAGCCGTGAAGAAAGAATAAAGTTGTATCTCCGTCCCCTTTTTCAACATAATGAATATTTGCATCACCGGTTTTAATCTCACCGGATTTCAATTCCCAATTATTTTGGCTTTTGCACCCTGCGATAATTAAAAATGTAAACAATAAAAGAAAATACTTTTTCATTAATCTTCCTCCAATGAAAATATAGGAAGTAAATTTTAATATTTAAAATAATCAATTTTTAATACTATTTTTCTTTTCTATTAATTTTATTGCTCTTATATGGTTGTTCATTATTTAATTTTAACAGTAATTTGTTGAAATATAATTTTAAAATATTTTTCTAATAATTTCATTGAAATCTTAATGAGTAATTTGAAAATATCCCGATATGATACATCCCAAATAGTGCTTAATGCGCAACTTTTAGATGGTAAATCAAAATTACCAAAAGGGAAAAAGGGAACTGCACAAATTATAAATAAGCTCGGGTATGTTCAGATTGATACTATTTCGGTTATTAACCGGGCACATCATCATATACTCTGGACACGAAATAATAACTATTCTGAAAAACATCTGCATGATCTGCAGGCAAAAGAGAAGCTTATTTTTGAATACTGGACACATGCCATGTCATTTATCCCGATGGAAGATTATAGGTATTCGCTTCCAAGAATGGCAAATTTCACAAAACCAAAAAGTAAATGGCTGAAGTACAGGTTTAATCAGTCAAAAAAATACCTTGCTCCGGTTCTCGAGAGAATAAAAAACGAAGGGCAATTATGTTCAAGTGATTTTGAAAATGATACAGGTAAAAAGGGCGGAACATGGTGGCAGTGGAAGCCGGCAAAAACTGCTCTCGAATATTTATTTTGGCAGGGAGATCTTATGGTTTCCGAAAGAAAAAGCTTTCAGAAATATTATGATCTAAAGGAACGGGTTCTGCCGGCAAATTTAGATACAGCTATGCCGTCGAAAGATGAACTTAGCAGTTACTTCGTACGAAGAGCTATATCATCGCTTGGGGTTGCTACGGAAAGAGAAATATTAAAATTTATGCAGCCGGGTAAATCATCTGTTTCAGATCTTCAAATTGCTGACCAAGCCGCAATAAAAAAAACTATTGATGAACTGCATGAATCAGGTGAAATTATTTCTTTTTATATTGAAGATGATCAGAAAAAATTAAATTATTCCTTCCCCAATAATATTAATAGTATTGATAAAAGGATAAAATCTTCTCCCCGTGTTCATTTTCTATCTCCTTTCGATAATCTCATCATTCAAAGAGAACGGACAAAGCGGCTTTTTAATTTTGATTATGCAATAGAATGCTATTTACCACCGTCCAAGAGAAAGTACGGCTATTTTGTCGTTCCAATCTTATGGAACAACAATTTTGCGGGGAGGTTTGATCCGAAAGCGGACCGGCAGAAGAAAACTTTAATAATAAATAATCTTGTCTTTGAAAAGAATTTTAAAGATTACGATGGATTCATGCATCCATTTTCACATAAGCTTAAAAGTTTTGCTGAATTTAATAATTGCGAAAAAATTGTTATTAAAAAATGCACTCCTTTTTCTATTAAAAATCAGCTACAATCCAACTTGAAAAAAGTATAAACAGTCCGGAATTTACTGTTAACTTCTGGGGGATAATCTAACAATATTTATTTAAAATTTCCGGCTTGAAGGGGAAATTATTTCTGTGACAATTTTTTACAATTATTTGTTCCAATCAAACGAATATTTCCGGTAATTATTTTTTATTTTTGAATTTCAAAACCGGGGTAAAAATGATTCCGAAAAACCTGATTGCATTTTTTTTACTTATAATATTTAACCTGAATGCTTTTCCCTTCGATTTAATAAGTAAAACTGATACAGCAAGTACAAATCAAAACAAACAAAAAAGAATTTATAATACAATACGTTTAACAACCAAAAAACCAAAAATTGATGGGAAGTTAGATGATCCCTGCTGGAAGACCGGTGAATGGGCAGGGAATTTTACCCAGTGGATACCAAGCGAAGGTGCTAAGCCGTCTCAGCCGACAGAGATTAAAATACTTTACGATGATAATAATATTTATGTAGCAATTAGAGCATACGACAATGAACCGGAAAGAATAGCAAAAAAAGCAGGGAGAAGAGACGAATTTCAGGGAGATGTTGTAGGAATTAACTTTGACAGCTATCATGACCATCGAACCGGATTTGAATTTGATGCTACAGCTTCTGGACAAAAAATAGATCTTGTATTGACAAATCCTATGGTCGCCGATATGAACTGGAATGCTGTCTGGTATGTTAAAATAGGAATGGAAGATTCCGCCTGGGTTGCCGAATTTGAAATTCCTCTAAGTCAACTGAGATACAGCAGTGATTATGAACAGGTTTGGGGAATGCACTGCTGGAGATGGATAGACCGCCTTCAGGAAGAAAGTGATTGGGAACCCCAGACTTCAAAGGGACCGGGAATGTTATATTTATTCGGTGAACTGCACGGCATTAAGGGATTACCCAGTTCACGGCGAATCGAAATAATGCCGTATTCGGTTGGTAAGCTCAAAACATTCCAAAAAGAATTTGGAAATCCTTTTGCAGACAAAGGCAGAACTTGGCTTGGTAATTTCGGTATAGATGCAAAGATAGGTTTATCAAGCAATTTTACTGCCGATTTAACCATTAACCCGGATTTCGGACAGGTAGAATCGGATCCTTCGGTAATGAACCTTACTGCATTTGAAACATTTTATGAAGAGAAGCGCCCTTTCTTCCTTGAAGGAAAAAATATTTTTAGTTTTGATCTTAATGATGCAACTATATTTTACAGCCGCCGGATTGGGCAAACACCAGGTTACTCACCCGGTTTGAAAGATAATGAATATTTAGATATGCCGGATAACACAACAATTCTCAGCGCAGTAAAAGTCAGCGGTAAAACTTCGAATGGTCTTTCTGTTGGAATATTACAAAGCTTAACTGCAAATGAAAAAGCAGATTTAAGCTCCGGCGGAAAAATAAACAATATAAGTGTGGAACCTCTAACTAATTATGCAATTGTCCGGATTCAAAAAGACTACAACGAAGGGAATACGATGCTTGGAGGAATTGTTACATCTACAAACAGGTTTATTAATGATTCCCACCTGAATTTTATGAATAGAAATGCTTTTACAGGCGGACTTGATTTCCTTCATTATTTGAATGATAAAGAATTTTATGTTGATGCAAAATTAATCGGGAGTAATATTTCCGGCAGCAATAAGGCAATTAATGAACTGCAGACTTCATCTGCAAGATATTACCAGAGACCTGATGCATATTATTTTGACAGCACACGCTCACATCTTAACGGTCATGGCGGTAAAATTAAAATCGGTAAAGGGAGCAAAGGTTTATGGAGATATTCAACCGAGATAAACTGGCGTTCGCCGGGGCTTGATCTTAATGATATCGGGTTTATGCAAATCGCAGATTTTATTGAACAAAATAATGCAATCTCTTATTTTGTTAACCAGCCTGAATCAATTTTCAGAACTTATTCAATCGGGATAGACCAGTCAAATGAATGGTCTTATCGAATGGATTATTTATCGTCAAGCGGGGGATTAAATATCTATCTTGAGTTTTTAAATTTGTGGGCTATTTCAACCTCTTTTGAATATCAAACACAGACTTTAGATACGCGTATCTTAAGAGGCGGGTCGGCGATGTTAATTCCGCCAAGCTGGTCAAATAACTTTTATGTAAGGTCCAATCCTTCGCAAAAATTCTTCTTTGAGCTTAATAGTAATATTTCATTATCGCAACATCAGAATACCAGGTTTTACAGTATACAGCCTGGAATATCCTTTATGCCGTTAAATACATTAAAATTTTCGGTAAGTACAAATTACTCATCAAATATAGATAATCTCCAATACGTCGATACTAAATCCGTTGACGGAAAAGATAAATTTATATTCGGAAAATTAGACCAGCATACTCTTGCATTAACTTTCAGAATTGATTATAACATCACTCCGGAACTTTCCATCCAATATTATGGAAGCCCTTTTGCTTCAGTCGGTAAATTTTCAAATTTTAAAATTATTACAGACCCCAAAACTGCCGATTATAACAACAGGTATTCATTATTAAATCCTTTATTAAACGATAATGAATATGAGGTACCGGAAGCGGGAGAGTTAACTAATTATACTTTTGGAAATCCCGATTTTAATTTTTCTCAATTTAGGTCTAACCTTGTTTTAAGATGGGAATACAGTCCCGGTTCTCAAATTTATATTGTGTGGGCAAATGAAATGACATATGATGTTAGGCCGGGATATAATTCATTAAATAAAACAATGAATATGCTGAAAGATGTATTTCCAAATAATATCTTTTTAATAAAATTTAACTACTGGTTCACAATATAATTTTTTGAAAATATTAAAAACCAATTAGATTATATTTAATTTGGAAGTAAGATATGGGTTAAACAGAAATAAAAAAGATCATAAAAAAAAATTTTATAATCTTCACTTGTCATCCCGTAATAATAAAGATCAACAAGTTCACCATCGTAGGTTTTGTGATCTTTTCTCAAAATACCTTCTCATGAAAATCCACGACGTTCCGCTAATTCATAACTTCTATTGTTATTCGTCATTACTCTTAAAAAGAGTCTATTCATAGATAAGTTTTCAAAACTAAATTTGATAATTGCAGTTAAAGCTTCAGTCATTATCCCTTTGCCTTAATATTCTTCGGAAATATTGTATGCTATTTCTCCGCGGGGTATAACCCAATCAATATTTTTCACTGAAATATGACCGATATAATTTTCATCCTCTTTGAACTAAATCCCAAAAT
>CAYUVK010000076.1:0-24382 GCA_964448105.1 uncultured Ignavibacteriaceae bacterium | reverse complement strand
ATGAAATAATATGATAACAATGGGTTTGACTATAAAACTAAGTATGTCTATATTTTGACTTGTTTTTGCTCTTTTTTCGAGATTTGAGATGTTCATTAAAATATCAAATTTAAGAGACGGTGAATATTCCTATACATTTAATGAACCAATAGAAGAAATTGAATTGGAACTTCCTTTTTACGATAACTTTACAGCATCAGTAAAAGTATCCAAAGTTCATAATCAATTAATACTAGATGCAGAATTATCTGTTAATGCAAATTTTGAGTGTGATAGATGTGCATCATTATATAAAAAGGAAGTAAAAGCAAATTATAGAATGGTTTATTTATTTAGTAGGAATGGCGAAGAACCTGATTCAATAAATATAACATATTTACCGGTGGATGCCGATAGAATAGTTCTTGATAAAGACTTTCGAGATTATTTAATTCTTGCTGTTCCAATGAAAAAATTGTGTAAAGATGATTGTAAAGGTTTATGCTTTAAATGCGGGAAAGATTTAAATGAAGGTGATTGCGGTTGTGAAAAAAATCAAATTAATACAAGATGGATCCCTTTAACGGAATTAAAAAATAAATTGAATATTAACTAAGCAATAGGATAAAAATGCCAAACCCGAAACGAAGATGGTCTAAAAGCAGAAGAGATAAACGAAGAACACATTATAAAGCCACGGTTCCTTCTTTAGGTACATGTTCAAATTGCGGTGAAATGAAATTAACACATCGTGCATGCCCTGCCTGCGGTTACTATAATGAACGTTCAATGTTTTTACCTAAAAGCTAATATTATACAAATCATTTAATGAACAGTTCTGTTCCAGAAAATTATAAATGCAGAATAGTTGTTGATGCAATGGGGGGTGATTTCGCCCCTCAAAATACTATTATTGGTGCAATACAGGCATATAATGAAAATAAAAATATCGAGCTTTTTTTAGTTGGTAAGGAAAAAGAAATACTGGAAGTTATATCAAGCAACAACCTTTCTTTTGAAAAAAAAAATATCATAAATGCTGATGAAGTTATTGATATGGGAGAATCCCCGACTATTGCATTAAAAAAGAAAGTAAATTCTTCAATAGTTGTTGGAGCAAAATTAGTTAAAGATAAAAAAGCCGATGCTTTTGTCAGTGCAGGAAATACTGGTGCTATGATGGCTGCTTCAACTTTAATTATGGGAAGAATACCTGGAGTAGGCAGACCAACAATCGGTTCAATTTTTCCTAATGAAGCAGGGGTATCAACTGTTTTTGATGTTGGTGCAAGTGTTGATTCTAAACCGATTCATCTTTTGGAATATGCAATTATGGGAACAATTTATACAAGAGAAATTTATGGAATTGAAAACCCTAAAGTAGGGATATTAAGTGTCGGAGAGGAAGAATCGAAAGGGAATGAAGTTACTATTGCTGCATCTGCATTAATTAAAAAAACCAACTTGAATTTCGTAGGTAACGTTGAAGGCAGAGATATTTTAAAAGGTACCGTACATGTCGTTGTCTGTGATGGATTTGTCGGAAATATATTATTGAAATTTGGTGAGGGTGTTCTATATTATTTAAAATTTAAGCTGAAAGATTATGCAGAAACAAATTTTTTTAATAAGTTAAAAGTCGGTTTGATTAAAAGTTCATTAAAAGAAATATTAAAAGAATTTGATTACCAGGAATATGGCGGTGTGCCATTACTTGGAGTTAATGGAATTAGTATAATTGGTCACGGTTCAAGTACGCCTAAGGCTATTAAAAACATGGTTTTAAGAGCCAGCGAAATGTATTCCAAAAAGCTTATTGAAAAAATCGAAAAATCAATTAACAAATATTCTAACTTATCGTAAAACGGAAATATTATGTCCAGAAATAATAGAAAATTTAGTGCGGTTATTACAGCATTAGGGATGTATGTCCCGGATAAAATATTTGATAATGCATACTTTGAAAAAATAGTTGATACAACCGATGAATGGATAAGAACAAGAACCGGGATTAAAGAAAGAAGAATACTTGAGAACGGAGCTACTAGTGACCTTGCAACTGGTGCCGCACAAGATTTATTAAAAACACATAATATTTCCCCGGATGAAATTGATGTAATTATTGTCGCAACTATTTCACCGGATATGTTTTTTCCTGCTACTGCATGCCTTGTTCAAAACAATATAGGTGCAAACAATGCATGGGGTTTTGATCTTTCTGCTGCTTGCTCGGGATTTTTGTTTGCTTATCAAACCGGAGCCAGTTTAATAGAATCCGGGGCGTATAAAAAAGTAATGGTTATCGGTGCAGATAAAATGAGTTCAATTACCGATTATACCGATAGAAATAATTGTATATTATTTGGAGATGCAGGTGCTGCAATTTTGTTAGAACCTTCAGAAGATCTAAATTATGGTTTGCAGGATTCATTGTTAAAAATTGATGGTTCCGGGAAGGAAGCTTTATATTTAAAAGGAGGCGGCAGCTTAAACCCCCCAACTCATGAAACCGTAGATAAAAGATATCATTTCCTTTACCAGGATGGTAAAGCTGTGTTTAAAGTTGCTGTAAAAGGTATGGCAGATATTTCCTATGAAATAATGCAAAAGAATAATTTAAGTAGTGACGATATTGCTTATTTAGTCCCTCATCAGGCTAACATGAGAATTATCAGTGCTACCGCCGAAAGGATGGGGCTAAGTATGGATAAAGTTATGATTAATATAGATAGGTATGGAAATACAACAGCAGCTACTATTCCTTCATGTCTTGTTGAATATTATAGAGATGGGAAACTCAAAAAAGGAGATAAAGTAATTCTTGCAGCATTTGGTGCAGGTTATACGTGGGGTTCTTCTTATCTCGTCTGGGGCATGTAAATAATATTACTCATGTGCCAGTCACCTTTAAGGTGACTGGCACATATGGTTCATGAATTAAGTTCATAATATTTTTATTATAAACTATTTTTTAAATGGCAAAAAAAGCTTTTTTATTTCCGGGACAAGGCTCTCAATACGTAGGTATGGCTAAGGATTTGTACGAGCAGTCAGTTGAAGCCAAAGAAATGATAAAAACTGCGGATGATGCGCTTGGAGTTCATCTTTCCTACATTATGTTTAATGGTCCTGAAAATGAATTGAAACAGACAGAATATACCCAACCGGCTATTTTTATGCACAGTGTAATTTTAGCAAGCATTATAAGAACACTTCAGCCTGATGCCGCAGCCGGACATTCACTTGGTGAATATTCTGCACTGGTTTCTGCAAATGCAATTCAATTTTATGATGCTGTGAAGTTAGTTAGAATTAGAGGGCAGGCGATGCAGAAAGCCGGGATTGAAAATCCGGGGACTATGGCTGCAATAATCGGGCTTAATCCTTCAATAGTTGAAGAATGCTGCCGGGAAGCATCTTCGGATGGAATTGTTCAGCCTGCTAACTTTAATTCACCGGGCCAAATAGTTATTTCAGGTTCTGTTGAAGGTGTAAAGAAGGCAATGGAAATTTGTAAACTTAAAGGTGCAAAACTTGTAAAGGAACTTGTTGTAAGCGGTGCTTTTCATTCACCATTAATGAAACCTGCTCAAGAAATATTGAAAGATGCTTTAGAAAATACACCAATATATAATGCCAGGTTCCCGGTTTATGCAAATGTAACCGCTCAACCAATTACTGAAAAAGAAAAAATTCAAAATCTTCTTTATGAGCAATTAAATTCCCCGGTTAAATGGGAAGAAACAATTAAGAATATGGTAAATGACGGCGTTGAAGAATTTTATGAAATTGGTCCTGGAAAAGTTTTACAAGGATTGATTAAAAGGATAAATCCTGATGTAAAAAGTTTTGGAATTGAAAAATATCCAGATGTGGAGAAATATTTATAATGAGTAATAATGGTGAAAAAATAATTAAGGGATTAAAAATTGATCCCCAGATTTTCATTTATAAATTCACCTGTAAGTGTACAGGGGAATGCTGCCACTATGGTGTTTATACGGATTTGAAAGAATATGAAAAGATAGTATCAATTAAAGATGAATTAATTTCGACATTTGATGAAACTCAGACAAAAAATGTTGAAGAATGGTTTGAACCTGCTGAAAAAGATGAAGACTTTGAATCCGGGGTAGCGGTCGGAACTCATGTAGTTAATAAAAAATGTACTTTTTTAGATAAAAACGGACTTTGTTCACTTCAAAAATATGCTAATTCCAGAGGTGAGCATAAATGGAAATATAAACCTTTATATTGTGTACTGTTTCCTTTTACGGTTTATGAAGGTTCTTTAACTATTGATGATGAGCATATCGATAGATTGAAAACTTGCAACATGGAAATGTTTCCTGAAACCACTATTTTTGAAGCCTGCAAAGAAGAGCTTCTTTATTTTTTCGGTGAAGAGGATTTTGCAGAACTTGAAAAGTACAGAGAAGAATTTCTAAATGAAATAAAATTAGGAGAGTCGGTAAATGTCAAAGAATAAAAGAGCAATTGTAACCGGAGGTTCACGTGGTATCGGCCGTGCAATTGTAAAAGAATTAGCATCTAAATTGTGCAGCGATATTCTTTTTTCGGATATTGCATTTGTTAACGATGATGTTGATGGATGTGCAGATGAACTGCAAAAGGAAATTGGTTTAAATGATGTAAAAATATACGGCTTTAAAGCCGATGCAACTTCTCTGGAACAAGCTCAGTCAACTATTAATGCTGCAGTAGAAAAAATAGGTGGAGTTGATATTCTAGTTAATAATGCCGGTATAACTCGCGATAATCTTTTATTAAGAATGAGTGAAAAAGATTTTGATGATGTAATCTCTACTAATCTTAAAAGTGTATTTAACTATACTAAAGCTGTTATAAAACCGATGATTCAGCAGAAACATGGAAAGATAGTTAACATTGCTTCTGTTGTAGGTTTAATCGGAAATGCAGGACAGGCAAACTATTCTGCTTCCAAAGCCGGTGTAATCGGGTTTACAAAATCTATGGCAAGAGAGCTTGCTTCAAGAAATATAAATGTAAATGCTGTAGCACCGGGATTTATTGAAACACATATGACTGCCAAACTTGATGAGAAACAAAAAGAACAGCTCTTGAGTACAGTTCCAATGCACAGGATGGGAAAACCGGAAGATGTTGCTAAAGTAATTAGTTTTCTCTGCAGTTCTGAAGCAGATTACATCACCGGGCAAGTAATTGCAATTGATGGTGGTATGACAATGTAAATCACCTGTGGGCCGAATCAAAAAAAATCAACTATAAGAATTAAATTCCTGTTATGTACCATAAATGAATGTTATTTCAAATTAGTTGTCTTTTTAGGGTTGGTTCATTTATAATTAAAAAATATTTTGTACATTTAATTACATAAAAAACAAAAATAGGAGAAGTAATATGGATATAGAATCCAAAGTAAAAGAAATCATAATTGATAAATTGGGAGTAGAAGAATCTCAAATTACTCCTGAAGCTTCTTTTACTAATGACTTAGGCGCAGATTCACTAGATATAGTTGAACTTGTAATGGGCTTTGAAAGTGCATTTCAAGTATCAATTCCGGATGAAGATGCTGAAAAAATTGGTACTGTTGGCGATGCAATTAAATATTTGAAAGAAAAAGTAGCTTAACAGAAAAAGTCGGGAAAAAATCCCGGCTTAATTCTTACTTTTAGATGAAGGGAAATAAGAAAAATTGTCCTAAACCGATTAAATATATTTTAAAAATCTATGAATAAACGAAGAGTTGTAATAACCGGTTTAGGCGCCGTAACTCCAATAGGGATAGGTGTTGAAAAATACTGGAAGGGTTTAATTGAAGGGAAGAATGGGGTTGGTCCTATCACAAAATTTGATACATCCAATTTTGACACAAAGTTTGCTGCCGAAGTAAAAAATTTCAATGCTGAAAATTATATTGATAAAAAAACCATTAAAAGGCTTGATCTTTTTACGCAATATGCAATGGCAACGGCAGAAATGGCTATTAAAGATTCTGAAATAAATATTGAAAATGTAGATAGGGAAAAGTTCGGAGTTATATATGGAAGTGGGATTGGAGGGATGTCTACTCTGGAACAGCAGCACTGGATTTATTTTACTGAAAAAAATCCGAAAAAATTAAGTCCGTTTTTTGTTATTATGATGATATCCGATATGGCAGCAGGACAAATTTCTATAAAATACGGCCTTAAGGGACCTAACTATGCAACAACTTCTGCGTGTGCTACCTCTTCTCATGCAATTGCCGATGCGTTCATTCTTATCCAAAGAGGTAGTGCCGATATGATGGTTTGCGGAGGTTCCGAAGCGGCTATTACCGAAATGTCTATTGGCGGCTTCAACGCAATGAAAGCACTATCCACATGGAATGACAGGTATCTTGAAGCCTCACGTCCATTTGATAAAGATCGAAATGGATTTGTAATGGGAGAGGGGGCCGGTACGGTTATTCTGGAAGAATATGAACATGCTCTTAATAGAGGTGCAAAAATTTATGCGGAAATTGCCGGTATCGGTTTAACCGGAGATGGTTATCATATAACTGCACCTGCACCGGGAGGTGAAGGGGCTGTAAGAGCAATGAAAGAATCAATTAGAGATGCTGGTGTCTCTATTGATGATGTTGATTATATCAATGCTCATGGAACTTCTACACCATATAATGATGTAAATGAAACAAAAGCAATTAAAACTTTATTTGGCGAACATGCATATAAAATGATTGTATCTTCAACAAAATCTATGACAGGGCATTTGCTAGGGGCCTCCGGCGGTATAGAAGCAATTGCAACTGTTTTAAGTATAAAGAATAATTTAATTCCTCCAACAATTAATCTTGATAATCCCGATCCGGAATGCGATCTTAACTATAGCGCAAAGAAAACGACACAAAAAGAAGTGAATGTAGCAATAAGCAATACATTTGGTTTTGGAGGACATAATGCTTCGATTCTGTTTAAAAAATTTATATCCTAAAGTTTACTAACGGAATAGTCTTGAGTCAGTTGTTAACCTGGTTATTTAAAAAGTTAAAACAGAGGGAAGAAGAAAGAAACTCTCAATACATCTCTACAATCTTCACACCTAAAAAATTTAAACAGCTTGAAGCTTTAATCGGGGTTCCGATAAATAACTCTTCATTTTATGTTCAAGCCTTGATGCATAGATCGTATTTAGAACAAAATGAAGAATATGATATTTCTAACGAGAGGCTTGAATTCTTAGGTGATAGTGTCCTTAGCTTGGTAGTTGCGGAATATCTTTTTGACGCTTTCCCTGAAAAAGACGAAGGTTTTTTAACTAAAGTAAGAGCGAAAATAGTAAACAGGCTTGCATTGGCTGAAGCTGCCGAAAAAATAAATTTAGCTGAATTTCTTTTAGTCAGTAAAAATATTTCAAACACTTTTGCTAATGGTTCCAAGACAATTTTATCCGATGCACTTGAAGCTTTAATAGGTGCAGTATACCTGGATAACGGGTTGGATTCTGCAAAAACATTTATACAGAAGATTTTAATTCAGCCTAATTTAAAGGAAGGTCTATATTTAATAGATGAAAATTATAAAAGCCAGCTTTTGGAATTTGCACAGGCAAATAAAATGGAAAATCCTTCATATGTAGTTATCAAAGAGGAAGGACCCCAGCATAACAGGATTTTTACTGTTAAAGTTGTAATTGGTGATAGAGATTATGGTTTTGGCAAAGGTAAGAATAAAAAAAGTGCGGAACAAAAAGCTGCCCAGGCAGCTTTGGAAAAATTAAATAACCCGAGTTTAAATTAAATACTTTTTAAGTATCTGCCCTTTTCCCATTTCCTTGTTAATCTGCTTCATTCATGTTTTTATTGACTACAAACTATTATTATTTTTAATCAATTAAACTTTTGAATTTTAAAAAGAAAGAAATTTATATGAAAACCCTTGAACATCCGGATAAATTTGTAAATAGACATATAGGTCCAAATCCGGAAGAAATAAAAGAAATGTTGAATATTATTGGTGTCGAATCAGTAGAAACATTAATTAACGAAACCATTCCCAAACAAATCAAATTAAATAAAGAATTAAAGCTTAAAGAACCGGTAACCGAATATAAATTTATTGAAAATCTAAAAAGAATAGCAGCAAAGAATAAAGTCTTTAAATCTTATATTGGAATGGGATATCATCCAACAATTACTCCTTCTGTTATTCAGAGAAATGTTTTGGAAAATCCCGGTTGGTATACTCAATACACTCCTTACCAGGCAGAGATTTCTCAGGGAAGACTTGAAGCATTAATGAATTTCCAGACTGCAGTAATTGATTTAACCGGCCTTCCAATTGCTAACGCTTCTTTGTTGGACGAAGGTACGGCTGCAGCTGAAGCAATGAGCATGTTTCATTCCTTAAGGAAAAATCAGAATGCAAATTTATTTTTTGTTTCGGAAGAATGTTTCCCTCAAACAATTGATATTTTAAAAACCCGTGCAAATCCATTTGGGATTGAATTGGTAATCGGCAATCATAAAGAGATCAAATTAACGGAAGAATACTTTGGATTGATAGTTCAGTATCCGTCTGAGCAAGGTGAAATTTATGATTACAGGGAATTATTTAAATCAGCAAATGAAAATAATATTTATACCGTAGTTGCTGCGGATCTTTTAAGTCTTGCAATATTAACTCCGCCCGGAGAATTTGGTGCGGATGCTGTGGTAGGAAATTCTCAAAGGTTAGGAGTTCCTATCGGATACGGCGGGCCTCATGCAGCTTATTTTGCAACAGAAGATGAATTTAAAAGACATATCCCCGGAAGAATAATCGGTGCTTCGATAGATTCCCATGGAAATAATGCTTTTCGTATGGCGCTTCAGACAAGAGAGCAGCATATTAGAAGGGAAAAAGCAACTAGCAATATTTGCACTGCACAGGTTCTTTTAGCAGTGATGGCCGGAATGTATGCTGTTTATCATGGCCCGAAAGGAATAAAATATATCGCTGAGAGAATTCATAAGTTAACAAAGATACTTGATAAAGAATTAAAAGACTTAGGTTTTAATCAAACAAATAAAAATTATTTTGATACCCTGAAAATTGAATTTGAAGAGAGTGTAAAAAATCAAATTGAGAACATAAAAGAGAAAGCATTAAAAAGTGAAATAAATTTTAGATATATAAATGATAATGCAATTGGAATTTCTCTGAATGAAGTAACTGATTTAAATAATGTTGAAGAGATTATCTCCATCTTTGCTGGTTCCGCCGGCAAATCATTTAATTCAAAAAAAATAATTTCTGGAAATATTGGAATTGATCTCCCTGATTTCCTAAATCGTAAAAGTAAATATTTACAGCACCCGGTATTCAACACTTTTCATTCGGAAACAGAAATGCTTCGTTACTTGAAGAGTCTGGAAAACAAAGATCTCTCGTTAGTCCATTCAATGATTCCGCTTGGATCATGTACAATGAAATTAAATGGAACTACTGAAATGGCTGGAATAACCTGGTCGGAATTCTGCAATTTGCATCCCTTTGCGCCGCAGACTCAAACTGAAGGATATAAACAGCTCTTTAATGAGCTTGAAAAAGATCTTGCGGAAATTACCGGCTTTGCTGCAGTTTCGTTGCAGCCAAACTCAGGAGCACAGGGAGAATTTACCGGATTAATGGTTATCCGTGAATATCATAAAAGCAGGGGTAGTGAAAATAGAAATGTAGTTGTAATTCCATCATCTGCTCACGGAACAAACCCTGCAAGTGCTGTAATGGCAGGGATGAAAGTAGTGGTTATAAAAAGCACTTCTTTCGGGAATGTTGATATTGAAGACTTAAAATTAAAAGTTGAAGAGAACAAGGATAACCTTGCCGCTTTAATGATTACTTATCCTTCAACCCACGGTGTTTTTGAAGATAAGATAATGGAAATATGTAATATAATTCATGATAATGGTGGATTGGTCTACATGGATGGTGCTAATTTAAATGCACAGGTAGGATTAACAAATCCGGCAATTGTCGGAGCTGATGTTTGTCATTTAAATTTGCATAAAACATTTTGCATTCCTCACGGCGGCGGCGGACCGGGTATGGGACCAATTGCAGTTGCTTCATACCTCGTACCGTTTTTACCGGAACATCCTGTCATTAAGCTGAATCATAAAAACGGAATAACAGCAGTCTCTGCAGCACCTTGGGGAAGCGCAGATATTTTGATAATATCATATGCTTATATTAAACTAATGGGAGCAAAAGGATTGAAACATGCATCTATTGTCTCAATTCTAAATGCTAATTATATAAAAGCAAAACTGGAACCGCATTATAAGGTATTGTATGCTGGAAGCAAAGGAAGAGTTGCTCATGAATTAATTTTTGACTTGAGGGAGTTTAAATCTTCTGCCAATATTGAAGCTGAAGATATTGCAAAAAGATTAATGGACTATGGGTATCATGCACCGACCGTTTCATTCCCTGTCGCAGGTACAATTATGGTTGAACCGACCGAGAGTGAATCAAAAATGGAATTAGATCGTTTTATTGAAGCTTTAATCAGTATAAGGGAAGAAATTAGAGAACTTGAAAATGAAACCGCAGATTCAAAAGATAATGTTTTAAAAAATGCTCCACATACTTCTTTATCGGTTGTTTCAGAAGAATGGACACATCCGTATTCAAGAGAGAAAGCAGCTTTCCCGGCGTCTTGGACAAAGAAAAATAAGTTTTGGCCGAGTGTCGGCAGGATTAATAATGCATATGGGGATAGAAATTTAGTGTGTTCCTGTAATCCAATTTTAGATTATATTGAAGAATCGGTATCTTAAAAATCTACTTTGAATAAAGTTTAAATTTTGTAAGAAAGTTATTTTTTCCTGTAATAATATTTTTTAACAGACAGGGATGTCTATTCTATTATCTTAAATAATGCAGAAACTCTATCTTTTTTTAATAATATTTATTTGCCTGGGTTCTCAAATATTTCCCGCAAAATTAGATTCGCTGATTTATAAAGGAAAATATTTTGCAGTAATTGATTCTGTGGAAATTAGGGGAAATAAAATTACTGAGAATGATATTATTTTAAGAGAGTTGACTTTTGAAAAGGGTGACACGGTTAGCAATTACACAGTAGAATATGACAGGGAAAGAATTTTTAGCCTTGGGATTTTTACACGTGTAGATCTTTATGTAAAAAGAATCGATGAAATAAATATTCTTGTTATTGATGTAGATGAAAGCTGGTACATTTATCCTCTCCCCTTTGTAGAATTAAAGGATAGAGACTGGAAAAAATTTTCATACGGGTTGGATCTAGTTGTACAGAATTTTAGAGGGAGAAATGAACTCCTGCAGGTAAGGGGCTCATTAGGTTATGATCCTTCGATACTACTTAGTTACTATAAGCCTGAAATTATTAAAGGGTCAGATATTTATTTTAATTCATTATTATCGTACAGCAGTATAAGAAATAAAAGTTCAATTGCCGAATATCTTTACGGCGGACAGTTTGATCAAAAAATATTTCAAATTTTAATAACTATTGGAAAAAGGTTCGGCAGTTATCACCGTTTTGGAGTTAATTTTGGATATAATTATGTAGCTTCACCGGTATTTATAAAAGGAATTTCCGCATCAGATGAACGGATTGACCGGATGCCTATTGTTGGTGCAACATATTCTTATGATTCAAGAGATTTGGCACAATTTCCGAAAAACGGAATTTATGCCGCTGCAGGTATACAGTTTAAAGGATTGGGTTTAAACGGCATTAAATACCAGGTCGCTAATATCGATTTTAGGGAGTACCGTCCGGTTATTGATAATCTTTATTTTAAGTGGAGGTTTGCAACAAGAATTACTTTCGGGAATCTTGTCCCTTATTATGACTTTTCTTTTTTAGGTTACCAGGAAAGAGTTAGAGGACATTTTAATGATGTGCAGGAAGGGAATAATTATTATATAGGCTCCGCAGAATTTTATTACCCGTTAATAAAAGATATAAATGTGAATCTCGACTTTGTCCCTTTAATTCCTAAATCTTTGTTGTCTTACAGAATAGCACTTTATTCAGGAGTTTTTGGAGACGCCGGTGTAGCGAAGCTCAGGCATCAAAAGTTAAACTTTAATGATTTCCAATCCGGGTATGGTTTAGGTTTAACCTTATTAATACTTCCTTATAATGCTGTGAGATTTGAATTTGCTTTAAATGAATTAGGTTACAGTGAATTTATTTTTGATCTCGGGCTGTCTTTCTAAAGGTCGTAGGCGGTAATGAAGGCGGTATTTCGGCTAAAATAATAATAGGCACAAGACAATAGGGAGAAAAAATGAAAAAAACTTTTTATTACTTTTCTTTTTTTCATAATACTTAAAGAAGCTTCAAGCTTCTTAAAACCGATTTGGTTATTTCAATTCTTGCACTTCCAAAATTTTCACCGGGATTATTGCTTTCAATATTAGTAGCGAAGAAATATACATTCCCCTCTTTCTCAAGGTACCCAACATACCACCCAACATTTAAGCTATCCCGCAGTATTCCCCAGCCTAATTTTGCTCTTAGTTTATATTTGGATTTGTTTTCAACAAGCATAATATATTTTACTAGCTGCATAGCTTTATGAGAAAAGCCCAATTCTTCCTGATAAAGTCTTTTAAGAAAATTTATTTGCTCGAATTGGGATATTTTTAAAGTAGCATTAAGCCAGAAATAATCGATTGGTCCGGTTAAGACTTCATTACCGTAATGTTCTTTTTCAATATAGTATTTCATTTTTGCCATACCGATTTTTTTTGCAAGCGCCTGGTAGCAGGGAACGCAGGAATATTGAAAAGCTTTTCTTAAGATCAAATCCTGGTTCCAGTTATTTACCTGGTATTTTGTGCTGTCCCAATAAAAAATAAAATTTGAATCGGGAATTATCCCTGTTTCAATTCCAACAAGCGAATTAAATATTTTGAATGTTGAAGCCGGGAGAAATCTTTCTCTGCATCTTTCGAGATTATAGCAGGTATATTTATCTTTATTTAAATTATAAAGAAGGAAGGAACCCATAACATTATAATCGTCAAAATATTTTTTTAGGTCATTCTTGTATTCAATTTTTTGCTGGGGAAGAATAGATGAAATAAACAGCAGGAATAAAAATATTGATTTCATCATAATTGAATTTTAGGGTTAAGTTAAAAACTCAACCCTAAAATAATAAAAATCTATTTTTGTTCGGAAGGCATTGACCATGGCGGGACAACACTGTTCATTCTTGCATAAGCTATGGATTGACCGAGATGTTCATGTGCATGATTAAGCATACTTATCATAAAATTTCTTAGAGTCATTTCCATACCAAAAGCTTTTATATTTTTATTCAGATCATCCTCTGTTAATTTTGGGACAGCTTCTTTAACCGCTTCAAAAGATTTTTTTACTAGATCGGCAATTTTTGTTTTATCTGTTGTTTTTTCGTCAATTTCACTTTCCATTTTTTCACCGGTCATATATGATACTAGCATCATATTGGATTCGGCAATATGCAGGTAAACTTCGGCAACGGATCTAACTCCTTCACCAGGTCTCCATTCGAATTTTTCCTGCGGCATAGCATTTTCAAGCTGCAGTATTCTCCCCTGAACAAAATCAACCTGTCCCGCATATTCTTGAAGAAATGCAGAAGCTTCATCGGGGTTATTAAAACCAAACAAAGGATAGACTAAAAGGACAGTCATCAAAGAGATCCCGGCGAACAAAGAAAATAATTTTTTCATAGCTCACTCCTATATTTGTTAATGTTAGAACTTTTTGATAATTAAAAATGAACATTCAAAACGGAAAGCCAACAAAAGATTTATTATAAAGGAAGGTTAATCGAAAACAAATCTTTTATAGATTGGAATTTAGTTAAACATACCCGATATAGTCAAGAAAATTCTCGGATAGTAATGATCATAAGTGAGATAATGCATAGAGCCATAAAAAGTTCTTAGTGGAACTAAGTGAACTTAGTGTCTTAGTGGTTAAAATATTAAGCCAACATTTATTTACCACTAAGGCACAAAGAACACTAAGAATCACTAAGTTTTTTACTTTTTGTTAGCTCATCAGTGCAGCAATTGAGGCATTTATTACAATATCGTTTACACTGCAGCCTCGACTGAGATCGGAAAACGGTTTATTTAATCCCTGGACAAGTGGTCCGATTGCTTGAGCTTTTCCCCAGCGCTGTGCAAGCTTATAACCAATATTCCCCGCATTCAAATCCGGGAAAATGAGAACATTTGCTTTGCCTGCAACTTCACTTCCAGGCGCTTTTCTTTGTGCAATTGAATCTATAACAGCAGCATCAAATTGCAGCTCGCCGTCAATATGAAGATCAGGTCTTTTGACTTTTATATGCTTCATTGCTTCTAAAACTTTATCAATCTTTTCATGTTTAGCGCTTCCTTTTGTTGAGAAAGAGAGCATAGCTATATATGGTTCTTCGCCTGTTAATTTTTGGTGGTTATCTGCAGAAGAAATCGTTATATCTGCAAGCTGCTGGGGATCCGGATCTACAACAACACCGCAGTCTGCAAAAGTGTAATTTTTTTCAGGTAAAATCATTAAGAAAAAGCTGGAAACAATAGATATTCCCTTTTTTAAACCAATACACATAATTCCTGCTCTTAAAACATCGGCAGTAGCAGCAATTGATCCGCCAACTGCACCGTCTGCCAAACCCTCTCTTATCATCATAGCGGCAAAGAATAGATCTCTTTCTAAAGTTTCTTTTGCCTGTTCGGGAGTAATGCCTTTGCTTTTTCTCAGCTCATAAAAAATGTTGGCAAACTCATCAAGTTTTTGAGATTTAAGCTGATCAATTATTTTAACTCCATTTAAATCCACTTTGATTTCCGAAGCTTTATTATTTATTTCCTTTTCATTTCCTAAAGTAATTACGGATACAATATTTTCTTTTGCTAATATTTCAGCAGCTTTTAAAACCCGTTCATCATGGGATTCAGGTAAAATAATTGTTTTTTTTCTCTGGGAAGCTTTTTCTTTAATTTGATCTAGAATTTTGAGGCTCATATATCATCTTTTTGTTTTGTTATTAAGAATAAACGATTTAAAAATTACTCTCTAACTTATATGAAGCTATGAAAAATTCAAAGTCCGTTTAATTGTTAAATTGTTTTATTGCTATATTATTATATCGATAGTTAAGAGTAGTTTATAAATCCATAATGAAATAAAAAATTAACAATTAATTTTATCACATTTCCTTGATTAACTAATAATAAATTGCTATTTACAATGCCTGAATAATTTTGATAAAGCAATTACTTTTAATTATAGTTGCCCTATTTAACGTTGATTTTTGATACGAAAAGCAATAGATTCACAATCTTAATTTGACTATGATAACCGGAAATATAAAAAAATTAAGGGAGCTAATTGAAAAAAAAGCTGTCGAATCTAAACGGGATCCTTCGGAAATTAAGCTGATTGCCGTATCAAAGAATTTTGGTAAAGATGAAATAATTTCCGCTTTTAATGTAGGGATAGTAAATTTCGGTGAAAATAAGGCACAAAAGTTAGTATCAAAGTATGAAGAACTTGATTCGCTTAATGAAAAAATTATTTGGCATTTTATAGGAGTATTGCAAAGAAATAAAGCCAGGTTCGCTGTTCGAACTTCTGAATATATTCACTCGGTTGATTCCTTGCTTTTAGCTGCTGAAATTGATAAACAAGCCGGCAAAATAAATAAGATTCAAAAAGTTCTTTTAGAAGTAAATACTTCTGGAGAGGAATCAAAATCCGGTTTAACAGAGGAAAGCGAGTTAAAAGATCTGGTTAAATATTGTAAAGAGCTTCCCAATGTGGAACCTGTCGGTTTAATGACAATTGCACCTTATACAGATAACAATAATGTTATCAAGAATAGTTTTAGTTATTTGCGAGAATTAAAAGATGAATTAAATGCAGAAGGAAATAATTTAACAGAGTTATCTATGGGAATGACTAACGACTTTGAAATTGCTATTGAAGAAGGAGCTACGATGCTTAGAATTGGCACTGCTATTTTTGGAGAAAGAGATTATTCAAAAACCGGGATGAATATATGATTTCACCATTAAGCATAAAAAAACAAGAATTCAGTAAAAGTTTCAGGGGATTCGATAAAGAAGAGGTCCAGGCTTTTTTAGAAAAGCTTGCAGATGATTTTGAAGAGTTACAAACAGAAAATGAATCAATAAAAAGACAGCTTGAAGATGCTAATCTAAGATTATCTGAATTTTCAAGAATAGAAAAAAGTCTTCAGGATACTCTTTTAAAAGCACAGGAATCTTCAACTAAAACTATTGAATCAACAAAGAAACAAACAAGTTTAATGATTAAAGAAGCGGAAATTAAAGCTTCGCAGATTATTGAAAAAGCAAAAAATTATGCTGAAGAAATAAGGACTTCCGTAATAAATTTAAGAGAGGAAAAAGATTTAATCCTTGCGAAGCTTAAGGCTATTATTAATTCTCAAGCCCGTTTGCTTGACATGAGGGTTGCTGATGCCGGTGAAGAAGTAGTTTCAGCTAAAGAAATTGAAAATCCGGATAAAGTAGATATAGATATTGACAAAATTGTGGAAAAATTACAATAATGAGTGAATTAATTTCAAAAATAAATGAAACCATTGAGGTTATAAGAAAAAAAGTAAAGGATGATTTCCCGGTAGGGATAATTTTGGGTACCGGGTTGGGCGGATTAGTAAAAGAAATTAAAATTGAATATGAGTTTGATTACAGTGAACTTCCTCATTTCCCGTTGTCGACAGTTGAATCGCATAACGGGAAATTAATCTTTGGAACCATCGAAAATAAAAAAGTTGTTGCAATGCAGGGAAGATTTCATTATTACGAAGGATATTCAATGCAGCAGATTACCTATCCTGTAAGAGTAATGAAATTTCTTGGTGTAAAAACTCTTCTGGTTTCCAATGCATGCGGTGGAATGAATCCGCAATATAGAAGAGGAGATATAATGATTATGACAGATCATATAAATCTCCTTGGAGATAACCCTTTGATCGGGAAAAATGAAGATGAGCTTGGTCCGCGTTTCCCTGATATGAGTGAAGCTTACAGTAATGAACTAATAAAACTTGCCGAAGATTCAGCAATTGAAAATAAAATTAAAGTTCAAAAAGGAGTTTATATTGCAGTTCCCGGTCCCAATCTTGAAACAAAAGCGGAATATAGATTTTTACGGGAAACAGGAGCTGATGTTGTCGGAATGTCTACAATTCCCGAGAATATAGTTGCAAACCATATGGGAATGAAGGTGCTCGGGATAAGCATTGTTACCGATGAATGTTTTCCCGATTCATTAAAACCGGTTAATGTAGAAGAGATAATTAATACTGCTATGAAAGCCGAGCCGAAAATGACTTTAATAATGAAAGAAGTCGTTAAAAAATTATGAATGAAAAGAGAACCTTATTCAATTATTTAACACCTACACTTTTGGGTGTATTGATGTTTTCTTCAAATTTTTTGAATACAAGTTTATTCAATTTCGGGAATAATAATTTTGCTGTTTGGTTTGTCCTTTCAGTTTTATGTTTTGCCTGCGGATGGTTTATTGATAAAACTCTCGGATGGCATTACGGCGGTAAAGTTATATTTTCCACAATAATTGGCGCAACAATTATTGGAGTTTTAGTTATTACGTTTTTCCGGGAATATTTTGGAGCTAATGAATTACTAACTGAAAATTTAATCCTTTACAGTTTAAGAAATATTGTTTTAGGTTCTACTGCCTTTTTTGGGATGTCTGTTGTTGAAGTCTTTTCGATGCAGAAAGATTTTATGGCATTAAATGAAAAACTAAAATATTATGAAGAAGCTGTTAAAGATTCAAAAAAAGAAGCAGAGCTAGAATTGAAAGAAGCAAAAATAAATGCTCAAAAAATTATAAATGATGCTGATTTGCATGCAAAGGATATAGCCCAAAAAAAGGAAAGAATGGAAAAAGAATTAAAAGAATTTATTCAAACCGAAAGGGAATTGATAAAGAAATACGAGCAGAAGGGAGAATAATGCTATTAAAGGAATAATGGAATGGAGTAATGGGATCAAAATTTCCCATTATTTCAATATTCCATTTTTCCATAAAAAATATAGTATGAATTATTAAAAGATATGTTCAAACAAAACGAAGAAATAAATTACCCGAAAATAGAAGAAGAAATTTTAAAGTTCTGGCAGGAAAATAAAATTTTTGAAAAAAGCATAAGTTCCAGACCTGAATCAAAATTATTTACTTTTTATGAAGGTCCGCCGACTGCAAATGGAAAGCCGGGTATACATCATGTAATGTCGCGTACTTTAAAGGATCTTGTCTGCCGGTATAAAACACTTTGCGGCTACAGGGTTGAGCGAAAAGCCGGCTGGGATACTCATGGTCTTCCTGTTGAAATTGAAGTTGAAAAGAAAATCGGGATAAAACATAAAAGCGAAGTTATTGATTATGGTGTAGATAAATATAACCAGGCCTGCCGGGAATCTGTTTTTGAATATCTCGGGCTTTGGGAAAAGATGACTACAAGGATGGGATACTGGGTAGATCTTGATTCTGCTTATGTAACATTAACTAATAATTATATCGAATCTGTATGGTGGGCGCTTAAAACTCTTTTTGATAAAGGATTAATTTATAAAGATTATAAAATTGTTCCGCAGGACCCAAAATCCGAAACAGTTCTCTCTTCACACGAACTGGCTTTGGGATACCGGGAAACAAAAGATCCTTCGGTTTATGTTTATTTCAAAATCAAAAATTCTGATTCAAACTTCCTGGTCTGGACAACCACACCCTGGACTCTTATTTCTAATGTTGCTTTAGCTGTCGGAAGCGATATTGATTATGTTAAAATTAAAACAAATGGTAAAAAATTAATCCTTGCAAAAGATAGACTATCTGTTATTGAAGGCGAGTATGAAATCCTGGAAGAATTAAAAGGAAAAGATTTAAAAGGAACAGAATATGATCAGTTATTTCCTTATTTAAAAGTTGATAAGAAAGCATTTTATGTAACTGTTGGTAATTTTGTTAGTACGGAGGACGGTTCCGGTATAGTGCACATAGCTCCGGCTTTTGGTCAGGATGACTATGAACTTTCAAAAAAATATAATCTTCCAATGCTTCAGCCTGTAACAAGATCTGGATTATTTACAGATGAGATTACAGATTTTGCCGGGCAATTTGTTAAAGATGCCGATAAAGATATAATATATAAATTAAAGCAGGAAGATAAGCTTTATAAAAAAGAAATAATTGTTCACTCGTATCCCTTTAGCTGGCGTCATGAAGACGTACCGGTAATATATTATGCGAGAGAATCATGGTTTATAAAAACAACTTCTATTGCTGATCGAATGGTTGCATTAAATGAAACCATAAACTGGCAGCCTCCTGAAGTTGGATCTGGAAGGTTTGGCAACTGGCTCGAAGAAAATAAAGACTGGGCATTATCTCGTGATAGATTTTGGGCTACTCCGCTTCCTATCTGGGTAAGCAGCGATAATGATTTAATCGCAATCGGAAGCATTGAAGAACTTAAAGAAGGATTTGTTGAGAATAGTGGGAAGAGAATTCCGGTAAAAGAATTTAAGCAGCTTGATCTTCACAAACCCTTTGTTGATCGTATTCTTTTTGAAAGAAACGGAAAAATCTATAAAAGAACTCCCGAAGTTATTGATGTCTGGTTTGATTCAGGTGCAATGCCTTTTGCGCAGTATCATTATCCTTTTGAAAATAAAGAATGGTTTGAGAAACATGCCTTCCCGGCAGATTTCATCTGCGAGGGAATTGATCAGACACGCGGATGGTTTTATACTCTTCACGCTATTGCAACCATGCTGTTTGATAGTGTTGCTTATAAAAATATTGTTGTTAATGAATTAATACTAGACAAGAATGGACAGAAAATGTCCAAATCAAAGGGCAATACTGTTGATCCGATTATGCTCTTTGAAAAGTACGGTGCTGATTCGACAAGATGGTATTTGATGACAAACAGCCCTCCTTGGCGCCCGACTCTTTTTGATGAAGACGGATTAGTTGAAGTTCAAAGAAAATTTTTTGGAACATTATTAAATACTTATTCGTTCTTTGCATTGTATGCAAATATTGATAAATTCGAATTTAAAGAAGAGCTTGTAAATTATCCGGAAAGGCCGGAAATTGATCGCTGGATTATATCAAAGCTGAATTCTTTAATTAGCGATTATAAAAAGTGGATGGATGAGTACGATATGACCAGGGCTGCAAGAGCAGTATCTAATTTTACTATCGACCATTTATCAAATTGGTATGTCAGGAGATGCAGAAGACGTTTCTGGAAATCGGAAATGAACAAAAATAAACTTTCTGCATATCAGACTTTGTATGAATGCTTAATAAATATTTGCAAATTAATTTCTCCTTTTGCTCCTTTTATTTCGGAAAATATTTTTCAAAATTTAAATTCGGTTACAAAAAGAGAAAAAATTGAATCTGTTCATCTTAGTTCTTTCCCGGAAACGGTTTTTGTTGATAAAGATCTTGAAGATAAGATGGAAATTGCTCAAAAGGTTGTATATTTAACAAGAGCAATGAGAGCAAAAGCAAATTTAAAGGTTAGGCAGCCGCTTAAAAAAATGATGGTCGTAGTGAATAAAGATAAACAGAGTGGTCTTTCCAGTATTAAAGATGTGATACTTGATGAAATAAATATAAAAGAATTAGTTATACTTGATAATGATTCGGAGATTGTAAGTAAATCGGCAAAACCTAATTTTAAATCGATTGGACCTAAGTTCGGTAAAAAAGTCAACAGGGTGGCTTCTTCTATTAAAGCTTTTTCATCTAAAGAAATTGATGAGCTTGAAACTAAAAATTCGGTATCAATCAACATCGAAGGAGAAGAAATAAAAATATCAAAAGAAGATGTTGAAATTGTTAGTTCGGAAATAACCGGGCGAGTTGTGGAAAGTGAGGAAGGCGTTACTGTTGCAATCGAT
This sequence comes from uncultured Ignavibacteriaceae bacterium, assembly GCA_964448105.1. Taxonomy (GTDB): domain Bacteria; phylum Bacteroidota; class Ignavibacteria; order Ignavibacteriales; family Ignavibacteriaceae; genus CAVQBP01. The sequence continues at coordinate 3,377 of CAYUVK010000076.1, read as the reverse complement.
ACTGAACTTACAAGCGAACTAGTTGCTGAAGGCTTTGCAAGAGAATTTGTAAACAGGATTCAGAATATGAGAAAAGATGCAGGGTTCGATGTTACTGATAGAATCAAAATTAAATTTTCAGGAAGTAAAGAATTAGTTGAAGCAGTTAATTCTTTCAAGGAATATATTTCTAATGAAACACTTGCTGAGAACTTATCCAGGCAGGTAGAATTGATGAATGACGAAATCTTTAACGGTGGAGTTACACAAAATTGGAAAATCGGGGAGTTTGAATGCTCCATCTCAATTAGAAAAGATTAATTCCCAAAAGGAGAGTTAATAAAATGGCTAGAACAAGTACTAAAAAAGCGACGTCTAAAAAATCAACGAAGAAATCTACTTCCCGTAAAGCTTCGGTAAAAAGAAAGAAGTCTGCTTCAAGCTCTAAAACTACTAAGGCGGTAAAAAAATCCGTTTCGGCAAAAAAATCTGCCGCGACTAAAAAAGCTGCCCCTGTAAAGAAAAAAAGTATTGCAAAAAAAGTAAGTAAAAAATCTACAGACACTAAACAGAAACAGAAGAGGACTATGGCAAAAAGGACAAAAAAGAAAGATGAATTAAAAACTGAAATTGTAGCAACGGTTCAAGCTGAAAGCACCGCTGAAGCCCGTGCCAAAGCTATGAAAAATATAAAAGGTTATAGTAAGGCTGATTTAGAACATTTCAGGGAAATAATTCTGGAAAAAAGAGATGAGATAATTGAGCAGCTTCAAAATTTAAAAGACCAGATGTTGGATCCAACCACCGGAGAATACATTAATGAAAATTCTCCTTATTCTTTACATATGGCTGAGCAGGGTACCGACGCAATGGAAAGGGAAAAAACTTTTCTGTATGCACAAAGAGAAAATAAATTCCTGGGTTATCTTGAAGATGCATTAAAAAGAATTGATGCAGGAACTTACGGTATTTGTATAGAGTGTATTGATGAACCGCAACATTTATGTGAAACATGCCCGCTTATTCCTAAAGCCAGGTTGGAAGCGGTGCCACACAGCCAGATGTGTTTGCCTATTAAACAGCATCAAGAGAAAAAATGATAAGAAGATAAAGGATTTTGTATTGAAATTACTTTTTGTATCGCTTGGTATTTTTATTATCGATCAGGTATCTAAACTTTTAGTTAAGGGATTTTCAATCCCGTTTTTAAATCTTAATCATCCGGGAATGTATCCCGGACAAAGCATCCCTGTAATTGGAGATTTGTTCAGTATTACATTTGTAGAAAATCCCGGGATAGCATTTGGAATAGATTTCGGATCAAACTTTAAATTTCTTATCTCTATATTCACCATTGCAGCAACAATAGGACTTTTGATTTATTTCTATTATATAAGAGAAAAAAGTTTCGGTATGAGATTATCTATTGCTATTATAATCGGGGGTGCATTCGGTAACCTTATTGATAGAATATTTTATGGTTATATTTTTGGATACTCCTCTCTGTTCTATGGAAAGGTAGTTGATTTTTTTGATTTTAGAATATTCAATTTGTTTCTTTTCAACAGAACTTTCGGAAATTACATCTTTAACGTTGCAGATATGGCTGTTACAGTTGGAGTTATTCTGCTGTTATTTAACTTTCACAAGAGCACAGCTGATGATAAAACTCCAATTTCAGCCTGGGCTGGACAGAATGGAAAAGAACCCATACGGCATCTCCCGGATTTTGTAGAAAACAAGGATTAGATTGAGAATTCTGTTTGTCTCCCTCGCAATTGTAATAATTGATCAGCTAACAAAAATTTTTGTAAAGGGTTTTTCAATTCCCTTCCTGAATATTTATTATACCGGAATGTATAATGGGCAGAAAATCCCGGTCATAGGTAATTTTTTTAGAATTACTTATATCGAAAACCCCGGGATGGCGTTCGGATTTGATCCCGGGTTAAACTATAAATTATGGATTTCGATTTTTACTTTAGCAGCAAGCATTGGGTTAATAGTATATCTTTATGTAATTAGAAACCAAAAATTTACTCTTAAATTGGCGATTGCATTTATTTTAGGCGGTGCAATTGGTAATCTTATTGATAGAATGTTCTACGGTATATTTTATGGTTACGCCCCTTTATTTTATGGTAAAGTTGTAGATTTTTTGGATTTTGATTTTTTTAATGTTACAATTTTCGGAAGAAGCTATGACAGGTGGCCTATATTTAATATAGCGGACTCGGCAGTTACTATTGGTGTTATTATACTGCTGTTCTTTTATAAAAAGCCTAAGATAGAAAACGTAGTTGTTAAAGAAGTTGATAATAAAATTCAGATAAGCGAAGAATTGGATAATGATAATTCAGAAGAGGATCAAGTAAAAAAAGATATTTTAAAAAATGACCAGCTTGGTAAAGGAAAAAACCTACCGGATTGAGGTTCCTTCAGGAAAAAAGAAGGAACGGCTCGATATATTTCTTTCCAATTGCATAGAAAATGCAACCCGTTCAAAAGTACAAAAACTAATTGAAGCTCACCTTGTTACTGTAAACGGTAAATTTGTAAAATCAAGCTATCAAGTACAACCAAATGATTTAATAGAAGCTGCTCACCCGGTAGCGCCGCACCCTGAAAATGCAGAGCCTGAAGAAATTCCTTTAGATATAATTTATGAAGATGAATTTTTACTGGTTGTAAATAAACCGGCAGGAATGGTTGCTCATCCAGCTTATGCAAACTACACGGGTACTCTTGTAAATGCGCTTCTTCACCATACCCAGAGTCTAAGTAAACTAAACCAGCCCGGAAGACCCGGTATTGTACACAGGCTTGATAAAGATACCAGTGGATTATTGGTTGTAGCTAAAGATGATTATACTCATGCAAGATTAGCTTATCAATTTTCCAAACATAATATTGAAAGAGAATACTGGGCAGTTTGCTGGGGACATTTCGATAAAAAGAATAATAAAATTGAGAAGAATATTACAAGGAGTAAAAAAGACAGGAAGAAATTTACTGTAAGCGATTCCGAAGGAAAACGTGCTGTAACTCATTATGAAGTTTTAGAAGAGTTTGAATTCGCATCGCTGGTAAAATTAAATCTTGAAACAGGAAGGACTCACCAAATAAGAGTTCATCTCACTTCAATAAATCACCCGGTTTTCGGAGACCCGGTTTACGGAGGTAGACAAATTGTTTATGGAGCAGAGCTTCCCAAAATGAAAAGCCGGATCCAAAATCTTTTTGAAATAATAAAACGACAGGCTCTTCATGCAAAAACATTGGGATTTATTCATCCTCATTCAAAAGAAAGAATGAGGTTTGATTCCGAGCTTCCCGAAGATATTAAAGGCTTGATTGCAAGATTACAAAGTTAATTTATAATTGAGCTCTTAAGATGT
>CAYUVK010000075.1:0-24595 GCA_964448105.1 uncultured Ignavibacteriaceae bacterium | reverse complement strand
TTAGTAACACTTTTTTGTCATTATGTTACAAAACCGTAAAAAATTTTTGCAATATAAATACCATGTCTCAACAGAAACCCAGGATGTTTGACACTAAAAGTTTTAACCATGCACCCGCAAAAGACTTTTCCATTTTTAATATAGATTCCTTATAAGAAATTGTTCGGAATATTTTTTCGAAAATTTGCCAGCCTTAAAGGAAGTTATTGCTTTCATAATTATCTAATAAAAAATCTTATGCTTAGAATTTTTTGTAAAAATAATTATCTTTATTTGTGTATCTTTTTTAATGGTATTTCAGTAATAAAAAATAACTTGTAAAAAAAACGGTAGATATATCATCTTATTTTTATAAAATTTTCACACAATTTTTTACAACAAAAAAAATAATTATTATGATAGACCAAAATATTTTGCCGGACACTTCAACTATGTACAGAGCATTAATGGAAAGAGATAGTACATTTGAAGGAACTTTTTTCGTAGGAGTAAAAACGACAGGAATATTTTGCCGCCCTACCTGCCGGGCCAAGAAACCAAAAGAAGAAAATGTTGAGTTCTTCCATTCAGTAAAAGAAGCACTCTCTTATGGATACAGACCGTGTAAGTTGTGCAATCCTTTAGAATATAAAGGTGAAATGCCAGGATGGCTGAAACCATTATTAGATGAAATTGCTAATAATAACTCTATAAAATTAAAAGATTCTGATTTAATTAAAAGAGGAATAAATCCCTTCAGGGTAAGGAGATGGTTTAAAGAAAATTTAAATATGACTTTCCAATCATATTTAAGAACATCAAGAATTAATAATGCTTTTGGCAGAATAAAATTTGGAGATGAAAAAGTTGTAGAAGCAGCTTTTTCAACTGAATATGAATCTTTAAGCGGGTTCAATTCCACTTTCAAAAAAACTACAGGTTTTACACCTCTTGAAAGTAAGCAGAAAAGCTTAATACAAATTACAAGAATATTAACTCCTTTAGGACCTATGCTGGCTGGTGCGGTCAATAATAAAATTTGTCTTCTTGAATTCATCGATAGAAGGATGCTGGAAACTCAATTAAAAAGAATCAAAAAAATATTTAATACTGAATTGGTACCGGGGAACAATTCTTTATTTGTAAAACTGAATAAACAGCTTGAAGAATATTTTAATGGTAAAAGGAAAAACTTTTCTATTCCTTTATCAATTGAAGGAACACCTTTCCAGATGAAAGTCTGGAATGAACTTTTAAAAATTCCTTACGGCAAAACGGTAAGCTATAAAACCCAGGCAATAAATATTGATAATCCCAAAGCTGTAAGAGCAGTAGGAAAAGCAAATGGCGATAATAGAATTTCTATCATTATTCCCTGCCACCGTGTGATCGGCTCAAATGGGGATTTGGTAAATTACGGCGGCGGCATCTGGAGAAAACAGTATCTAATTAATTTAGAAAAGTGTAATTTAAACCAAAACTGTTTAGATGAATAAAAATATTTTAATTAACAATCGATATTTTAATGATGATGACCGTCTGGTCCGTGAACGTGGCCGTGAGTTAATTCTTCTGGAGTTGCATTTCTAATATCCACTAGCTCAACGTTAAATTCGAGATTTTTTCCTGCTAGGGGATGATTGAAATCCACAGTAATTTCATTTTCTTCAATTTTATTAATTATAAAAGGCATTTGTTTACCATCCGGTGAATTTGCAATCAACCGCATCCCTTCTTCGAGTTTTATATTTTCAGGGAATTCTTTTTTATCAATTTGTTGAATCGCAGCTTCGCTATATTCACCATATCCATCCGCTGCATTAATCAAAACATCCTTTTTAGCACCGATTAACATTTGATTAACAGCATCTTCAAGTTTAGGTAATATTTGATTATTTCCGCTTATATAAGAAAACGGTTCCATATTTTCGGTAGATTCAATTACATTTCCTTCACCATCTTTTAATGTAAAATTTATAGTCACTACTTTATTTGATTCTATTCCCATCAAATACTCCTTATTATATTAGTTAATTGTTTATATTTTCATGCCATAATACAATTTATTGAAACAAAATAAAAATCTATTAAATGAAACAAGGTAGGGCTATTATTAAGCTGCAATAAAAAGATAATGAAACAAAAAGAGTTAGCTTTTCATAAATACGATTTTATTTTGATGCTACTCTTAATACAATCTTCCCTAGACCGTGATGTGATTCCATTCTCTCATGTGCTTTTGCAACTTCCTCTAAAGGTAAAATTTCATCAATTACAGGTTTTGCAAGTCCCCTTTCAAAAACAGATTTCATTTCTTCCAATCGTTTACTATCCCTTGTAATAAATACTCCGTATAAAGTTATATTATTCCGGTATAAAAGAGTTAAATCTCCCTTTGGTGGAAGAATAGATGCAACTCTGCCAAACGGTCTTATGCCTGGAAGGCATCTTGAGACAATATCATCACCTTGAATATCAAATGCGGCATCAGCACCTTTTCCATCTGTTTCTTCCAGTGCTGTTTTGGCAGCATCTTGTTTATGATAATCTATTATAATATCAGCACCAAGTTCTTTAAGAACCTCGTGATTTTTCGGGCTTGCCGTGGCAATAACTTTTGCACCGGCAACTTTAGCAAACTGAACTGCAAAAGTACCAACGCCGCCGGCTGCACCGTGAATTAAAATTGTTTCACCCGGCATAATTTTTAACCTTCTAATCACAGCTTCCCATGCAGTACCTCCTGCTAAAGGAATTGCCGCTGCTTCTTCAAAGGATAAATTTTTAGGTTTCAAAGAAATGATTGAGGCTTCAACTGAATTATATTCAGCATAAGTTCCAACCGGGTTATCCGTTAATTTTGGCGTATAATAAACTTCATCCCCAACTTTAAAATTTGTTACACCAGCCCCAACCTCTTCAATTATTCCCGCTGCATCATAGCCAAGTATAATCGGAAGACTTGATTTACCCCAGTATCCGCTAGCTCTTATCTTTGCATCTACAGGGTTTACGGCAGATGCAATTATTTTTACTAATACATCATTTATTCCGGCTTTAGGTTTATCAACTTCTCTTAATTCAAATAATTCTTTATCTCCAAATTTTGGAAGAACCATTGCGCGCATAATTTTACTCCATAAATACAAAATATTTAAGTAGACGATACAAATTTTTTATTTATAGTGAGGTGATATAAATCGAGTTTCTTGTACAAGTGAATCTTTAATAAGCTTCGCCTGCTTTTTATCAATAATTATATTTCTCCTAATGTTTTTCTATAAATCCCGCTTTTTTGGCTTTTGCATCCATTGCTTTATATTCTTCCGGAGTAATTTTAGGAAGAGACCGCACAAAAGAAACTATATCCCATATTTCATCATCTGAAGATCGTTCTGCAAAAGATGGCATAGCAGACATTTTAATTCCATTTTTAATTATCCAGAATAATTCATTTGCATTCAAATCGCCAACTGATCTATATAATTCTGGAGGTTCAGGATTAAAAGATTGATTGCTTTCGTGTCCAGGTGATCCATGGCAGCCGCACATTCTGCTGTAATGTACATAGCCTCTTAATATCATTGTGGAATCATCCAGAGATGGTATATCAATATTCTTTGCATGGTGTTCAATTGAATTGTCCTTAGTTGTTTCCATAATCCATCGAGTTAATCCTTTGTCCCTATTATTTACACTTACATTATAACTTCCTGAGTAGATATAAATTATCCCCCCAAAGGCAAGAATAATTAAACATAAAATAAAGCCTACTAAAACCTTCATTTTGTTACCTTTTTAATTGTTAGTTTGATATATGAACTTTATTAAAGCTCGAGAGTTAAAAACTTCTGCATATATAAATTGTATGCTTTAAATGTTTTAACAAAACTAATGATGTAATTTTAAAAATCTTGTGGTAGTAATCCAATAATTATTTGAAAAAATTTATTAAATTTCGAATAATAATAATAAATAAGAATGAATTATTTATTTAGTGGTATCATAGGTTATTTGTTGGGTTCTTTTCCAACTGCATATCTTATCCTTAAAAAATCAAAAGGGATCGATATAACATCAGAAGGCACCGGCAACGTCGGAGCAATGAATTCATTTGAAGTTACAAATTCAAAATTGATTGGTTTATTGGTTTTGATTATTGATGCTTTGAAAGGACTTCTCAGTGTTTATTTAACTTTACTATTTTTCCCGATTGATTTTGTTTTCCCGGCACTTGCACTTTTATTTGCGGTTTTAAGTCATTGCTATAATCCATGGTTGAATTTTAAAGGCGGAAGAGGTCTTGCAACTGCAGCCGGCGGAGGGATTTTATTATTTCCTTTTATGTTAGTTACCTGGATAATACTTTGGATTATTATTTATATTGCAAGGAAAGATATTCTTTTAGCTAATGTTTGGGCAAATGTTATGACTTTGGTTTTGATTTTTTTATCAAGTAACGTTGCATTTAAATATTCTTTCCCCAAAGCCGATTCGGAATCATCACTCATTCTTTTTTCCTCGGCTTTATTAGTTTTGATATTTATAAAACATATTGAACCTATGAAAGAACTCATTAAGAATAAATCTATTCTTCCAAAAGGAAAGGCTCATGAATAACTCAAAAAAAATTATTTTAAGTTTTAGTTTCGTCTTAATAGTTGTTATTGCTTTGTATTTTGTGCTTAGTTCAAGTAAAAAACCTTTAGATTTTTATGAAGCAGATAATAATTATTCCGTCGCTGGTTACCAAGACAAATCGCAAGCAAATGATGAAATAACAAATTCAAGAAAAAATATAATTACAGAAACCGTAAAGAAAGTTAGTCCTGCTGTAGTAGGAATTAATGTTACGGAAATAAGGCAATATGAAAGTCCATTCGGTTCCTTTTTTGATGATCCTTTTTTCAAACAATTTTTCGGGGGCAGAGATTACAATCAAACTGTTAAAGAATTGGGCTCGGGTTTTATTATATCACCGGAAGGCTACATTGTAACAAATGATCACGTTGCAGGCAATGCTTCGGAAATTACAGTAACAATGACAAACGGTAAACAATACCAGGCAAAATTAATCGGATCAGATAAAGCTTCAGATATTGCATTAATTAAAGTTGATGCCGATAATCTTCCTTATGAAATACTTGGAAATTCAAATGATATAATGATCGGTGAATGGGTAATTGCTTTCGGTAATCCATTCGGTTTGTTCGAAATAAATGATAAGCCGACTGTAACCGTTGGCGTAGTAAGTTCAACCGGGATGAACCTTGAACCAATGAACAATAGATATTACTTAAATATGATTCAAACCGATGCAGCAATAAACGGAGGAAACAGCGGTGGACCGCTTGTAAATAGCAACGGCGAAGTGATAGGTATGAACACCTTAATTTTTACTGCCGGAGGGAATCAAGGGAATATTGGATTGGGTTTTGCCATTCCAATAAATAAGATAAAAAGAATTATTAAAGAATTAAAAGAAAATGGAAAGATTGACAGGGACTTTTCAGTTGGTTTAAGAATTCAATCTATTGATGAAGGTATAGCAAAATATTATAAACTTAACACAAATAAAGGTGTTATTGTTACACAGGTTCTTAATGGTACTCCTGCAGATAAAGCAGGAATTCAAGTAGGCGATATTATTGTCCAGGTGGAAAATTATAAAATTAATAATTCCGAAACACTCGAAAGTGTTTTCCAGGAATTTAGAACCGGGCAGACCATAACTTTAAATTTGTTGCGGGACGGCAAATCTATAACATGTAAAATGACTTTAACAAAACGGTAAACGTATTGTAGTATTGTAAATAGCAGCATCATAAAAATGCATGGTTGGAGGATGCATGATTGCATGCTCTTGAACCAGGCTTCACAAAATCTTCGCCTGACAGGTTTCTTTTATTTACTAATGCAATTATTATCGAAGATGGGAACTTGGGCTTTGGTTTGTGGCTTCGTAACAATACGGTTGTATGGATGGATAAATGTATGAATTAAAACCTCAATTAATCCTTAGTTAATTACATTTGAATTTAGATCTGAAATCCTCTTATTTCTCTATTTATCAACCTCCAACAAAGCACTAGCAACCTCCAAAACACTATTCGAAAATTTTCTTTATTGCATCAATTAAACCATCAATAGGGATTTGCATTCCCGGGCCGCCATATGGACTCATTGCATGTTCCGAACCCTCCGGATAATTTTCTTTTAAATATTTTGCCATTTCTTCATTAATTCTTTTTTCAAGTTCTAACCTTGAAAATCTCTTAATATTTTTATTTTCAACTAATTCTTTTGCCTGCTGCTGTAAAATGTATTTACTATATTCAGGGTGCCGGACTAAAAACGAATCGAGAAGTGTAGCTGCAAATTTCAAACTTAAATAACTAGAATCTACTTGTTCGATTTTATAAACTTTAGGTTTCTCGGAAGTTGTATCAATAATTGTTTTTTCTTCGATATTTTTCTGATTATTAATTTTTACAGTTTCTTTTTTTCGTTCTGAAGGAATAGGTTTGACAGTTTGTTTAGTCTTATTTGGTATTTCAGGTTTGACTTCAACAAAGTTTAAGATTGTATATAAAGATTTTTGACCCGGTGATGGTTCGACTACTATTATTAATAAAATTAAAAATAAAATTCCATGAATGAGAATTGAAAGAGCAAAAGCAATTGATTTTTCTTTTTTATAACTCTTTTTAAGCGGTTTCAAAATTGAAGTAGTTGTTTATGGAAATATTTTTAAAATGTTCTACTAAGAAGAATAAATTCCGTTTCAAGTTCAATTGAAAAATTAAAGAATGAGAAATTTAAGATGAAATACATTCAATAATCTTAATAAAAATCGATAATAATCCTTTACCTCCCCAAAACTGTTCTCCCATACCTCTAACTAATTATACAAAAATATAACACATTAAAATTTTTCTCAAATAATTTTGAATATATGATTTGAGTTATTTTACAAATTAATTCAAATTATATGTATATTATGCTATAATTTTTTTCTCTAACAATCCTAAATAAAATAATATGATTGAACGATATACACTCCCGGAAATGGGAAAAATCTGGCAGGATGAATTTAAGTTTAACACCTGGCTGGAAATAGAAATATTTGCCTGCGAAGCCCGCAGTGAAATGGGAGAAATTCCCAAAGAGGACGTGGAAGTTATAAAAGAAAAAGCAACTTTCGACATTAAAAGAATCCTTGAAATAGAAGAAACAACAAAGCATGATGTAATTGCCTTTTTAACAAATGTTGCCGAATATGTTGGCCCGGAATCAAGACATATTCATTATGGAATGACCTCATCCGATATTCTTGATACCACCCTTTCTTTCCAGATGAAAACTGCGGGTGAGCTTCTTTTAATTAGGTTAAATTCACTTAAAGATGTTTTAAAAGAAAGAGCTTTAGAACATAAAAAGACTGTTTGTGTAGGCCGTTCACATGGAGTACATGCTGAACCAACAACAATGGGATTAAAATTTGCTCTCTGGTTTGAGGAAATTAAAAGGAATATTGCACGTCTTCAAAATGCAATTAGCAATATAAGTGTCGGGCAAATTTCCGGTGCTGTTGGAACCTTTGAACACCTCTCACCAAAAGTTGAAGAATATGTTTGTGAAAAAATGGGGCTGTCTCCCGACCCGGTTTCTACACAGGTAATACAAAGAGACAGACATGCTGAATATTTGACAACTCTTGCAATAATTGGTGCAACTCTTGAAAAAATTGCGATCGAAATTAGACACCTGCAAAGAACAGAAGTTCTTGAAGCCGAAGAATATTTTTCTAAAGGACAAAAGGGTTCTTCTGCTATGCCGCATAAAAGAAATCCTATTATTAGTGAAAGAATTACAGGATTGGCTCGAATACTTAGGAGCAATTCAATAGCAGCCATTGAAGATGTAGCTCTCTGGCATGAAAGAGATATCTCACACTCTTCGGTTGAAAGAATAATTATTCCCGACAGTTGTATTGCCTTGGATTATATGCTCGATTTAATGATCAGGCTCACAAAGAATCTAATTATATACCCTGAAAATATGATTAACAATTTGAATATTACCCGTGGATTAGTATTTTCACAAACCGTCCTGCTTAAACTTGTGAATAAAGGTCTTTCAAGAGAAGATGCTTACAGGTTGGTGCAAATTGCTGCTATGGATGTATGGAATGATAAACATAAAAATTTAAAAGATGAATTACTCAAATTGCATGATATTCGGAAAAATTTATCTGAAGAAGAAATAAACGAAATTTTTGATTACAAAAAAATGTTGAAGAATGTTGATTACATTTTTTCGAGAAGCGTTGAGTTGAATTAATTACCGGAGGTTAGAATGAAATTATACTTTTTATTTGGGATTTTATTTTTATTCAGCATTTTAGTTATGCCGCAAGATAAAAATGAATTGAAAGTTGGAGATAAAGCACCGGATTTTACTCTTAAAGATGCTTATGGGAAATCTTATACTCTTTCGGATTACCAGGGTAAATCCCCTGTGGTTGTTTATTTTTATCCCAAGGCCGGAACAGCTGGTTGTACCAAAGAAGCTTGTGGCATAAGGGATGATAAAAATAAATTTAAAGAGAATAACATTGAGGTTTTTGGAATTAGTGTAGACCCTCCAAAAGATATTAAGAAGTTTATCGCCGATTATAAATTAAACTTTCCTCTATTATCAGACAGCGCAAAAACGGTTTCTAAAGAATATGGTGTTTTGTTGAATAACGGTGTCGATAAGCGTGTAACATTTATTGTTGATAAAAAAGGAAATATTGCTAATATAATAAACGTTACAGATATTGCTTCACATGCAAGCCAGGTTTTTGATGATGCAAAAAAATTAAATTAGTATTTAATTTAAGACTGATAATTTATTAAAAAGTCACATTTAGCCAAGCTAAGTGTGACTTTAATTTTTTTAATCATTCCCTAATCGTCTTTCTTTAGTAATTTATATAGCTTATAACCTACTAAAGACAGGCCAATTAAACCGCCTGTTGCTTTAAGAACTTTTGAATTTGCAATTTTTTCCAAATTTATCCCTGAGCCTATCTGTTTCATTTCATTATCACTGTAAATTGAATCCATAAATTCGACCCTGTCTTTAAGTGATTTAAAGGCTATTGAAATATTGGAAGAATCCCTAACCGGAATAAACTTTACAGCACATTTATCAGGATCGTTTTCATCAATATCGTCTAAATTTTCAAATTCCCATTTACCTCGAAAAACAGTATAATTAACTATGCTTCTCTTTTCTCTAGAATAAAGGGGATCGCTAAAAACTAAAATTTTTTTCCCGTCCTCGGTTATAACTGTTTGAGGATGTAAATCTTCTTTCGGTGCTTCAGTAGTTTTACCTTCAATACCCGCCTTTAAGGATTTTACTTCCTTTGCTTTTTGCACTAATATATCTTTACTTTTCAGCATTAAAAAACTCCTAAAAAATCAACCGTAAATATATAGAATGTTTTAATTCATCAATATACTTTTCTTTTTAAGAACTTGTATAATTGAGTTGCTGAAATATTTAAGTATTTTAATTTAAACTTTTTATTATTATATATTTGCTTCATTTCCTTAATATTCTTTAGGAACTTTATTACTTATTATTTGTATTAAATATTTATATTCTGATATTTTAAATATTCATCCGGATTTTAAATGAAAAAAACTCTTGTTTGGATCTTCCCAATAATTATAGCAAGCATATTAATTGCTAATTCTATCGGTATAAACCTCCCGGTCCGTCAGATTACTTCTGTTACCAATGATTCTCTTAGTATTGTACCAAAAAGTTATATGCCTGAAGAAGATCAATTAATAAATACAATTCTTTCCAGGTATCATTATAGAAAATTCAAGCTTAATGATTCTTTATCTTCCGTAATTTTTGATAGATACATAAAAGCCCTCGATAACAATAGAAATTATTTTTATGCTTCGGATATAAAAGATTTTGATAATTATAAATTTTTGTTGGATAATGATATTCAAAATGGAGATTTAACTCCGGCATATAAAATATTTAACACCTTTAAAAAAAGAGTAATTGAAAGAAACGATTATGTTGATACATTACTAAATAGAGGCTTTGACTTTACTAAAAATGAAAAATTTTTGATTGATAGAGATAGTGTTTCCTGGCCGGTAACTCAGGAAGACATGAATGAGTTGTGGCGAAAAAAAGTTAAAAATGATGCGTTAAATCTTATTCTCTCCGGTAAAAAATGGAAAGATGCTCAAGAAGTTCTTAAAAAAAGATATGAGAATTTTCGCAGGGCTATATATCAGTATAATAGTGAAGATGTTTTCCAGTTATTCATGAATTCTTATACTGAGTCAATAGATCCGCACACAAATTATTTATCTCCAAGTACTTCGGAAAATTTTAAAATTGATATGAGCCGTTCTCTCGAAGGGATTGGTGCCCAACTACAGCAGGAAGATGATTATACAAAAGTTAACGAGATAATTCCTGGAGGTCCGGCATATAAGAGCGGACTTTTAAAGAGAAATGATAAAATTATTGGTGTAGGGCAGGGTGATGATGGTGAAATGGTAGATATAATAGGCTGGAGAATTACGGATGTTGTTCAATTAATTAGAGGCCCCAAAGGAACCACAGTTCGTCTTGAAATAATTCCGGCGGATAAGGGGCCAAATGCAATATCTCGTGAAATTATAATTGTAAGAGACAAGGTAACACTTGAAGAGCAATCAGCAAAGAAAGATGTTATAGATATTAACCAAAACAACACTCTTTATAAAATAGGGGTTATTACTATTCCTGCCTTTTATATCGATTTTGAAGCCAGGCAGAAAGGTGATCCTAATTATAAAAGTACAACAAGAGATGTCAGAAAATTAATTAAAGAATTAAAGGAAGAAAAAGTTAACGGTATAATTATAGATCTCCGTAATAATGGCGGTGGTGCTTTAGATGAAGCTGTTCAATTAACCGGTTTGTTTATAAAATATGGGCCCGTAGTTCAGGTTAAAAGTTCTGATGGGAAAATGGATGTAGATTCGGATCCCGATCCTAACATTGTTTATGATGGACCGTTGGCAGTATTAGTAAATAGATTTAGTGCTTCTGCGTCTGAAATTTTTACCGGCGCAATTCAAAACTATGAGCGCGGTATTATTGTAGGTGAACAAACATATGGTAAAGGCAGCGTACAAAATTTAATCGATCTTAATAGGTTAATAGGAAGCTCAGGTGATAAATTCGGACAGGTAAAATTAACTATTGCCAAATATTATAGAATAGATGGCGGCAGCACACAGAATAAAGGAGTTATCCCGGATATCAAACTCCCTTCTGCTATTGATCCTGTAGAATGGGGTGAAAGTTCTGAACCAAGCGCACTGCCGTGGGATCAAATTCAGCCCACTAAATATCAAGTATATTCTGATCTAAAAAAATATATCCCCGAGTTAGAAAAAATGCATGAAGATAGAATGGATAGCAGTGCCGAATTTGATAACGTACTTGAGGACATTAGAGAATATAAAGAAGCTAAAGCAGAAAAATATGTTTCTCTTAATGAAGAAGTAAGGAAAAAAGAAAAAGAAGATGATGACAACAAAAGATTCGAGAGAGAAAATGAAAGAAGAAAAAGTAAAGGTCTGAAATTACTTGAAAAAGGTGAAACTAATATTAAAAAGAATAAAAATGATGATCCTTACTTAGAAGAAACCGGACATATTCTTGCAGATTTAATCAAACTTACCGTTGGTTAAAAAAATAACCCGGCTCTACAAGGAACCGGATTAATTACATTCATAATCTCAAATATGATTTAATTAATTAAAATCAGCACGGTTGAGAATCTATTTCTTTCCGATTTGACATTTCCATAGGGTGCAAATAAATGTAACTTTCTACTAATGCTCGTACTAGTTCTTCTATCTTAAAAGGTTTAACAATATAATCATCCATGCCTGATGCAATATATTTTTCACGATCAGAAATCATAGCATTAGCAGTCATGGCTACTATCCGGGGTTGTTCATTTGGAAGAAATTTTTTTCTAATATTAATGGTAGCTTGTTCCCCATCCATATCAGGCATTTGTACATCCATAAGGATTACTTCATAAAATTGGCGCTGCAAAGCATCCAATACCTCCAAACCGTTAAAAGCAACATCGGCACGATAACCAAGTTTCTCCAAAAACCTAAGAGCTACTTTCTGATTGACTTTATTATCTTCGGCAAGAAGTATTTTTAAAGGATATTGTTTGCCGATATTAGCATCAAACGGTATTGAATTAATATCACGATGCTTTTTAACGGCATTTTTATTCTTCTTTAAAACCGTTATTAAAGCATTATGCAGTTGAGAAAATTTTATCGGCTTTGTAAGAGTAGCGATAAAATAAGATAGGTTCATATTATTTTGCATATGATAGCCGTAAGATGACAGGAGTATAAGTGGAAGTGAAACCCTTTCAGGAAGTTTGCGGATCTCTTCTGCTAACATTACACCATCCATATTAGGCATATGAAAATCTAAAATAGCAATATCAAATTGATTATCTGTTTTAAGTACTTCAAGTGCCTCCGGGCCTGATTCTACTCCGGTTGGAATCATCTGTAAAGATCTAGTCTGTTGAATCAGAATATTCTTATTGGTTTTATTATCATCAACAATTAAAACACGTTTACCCGAGAGGGCAGTTATATCTGCCCGGACTTCTTTCTCAATGGACAATTCAGTGATAATTGTAAAGTGAAAAGTAGTACCTACACCCGGAACTCCGCTGCTTTCCAGCCACATAGTACCGCCCATTAATTCACTAAGCTGTTTACTTATAGCCAATCCAAGACCGGTACCACCAAATTTTCGAGTAGTTGAAGCATCTACCTGAGTAAATGATTGAAATAACCTGTCCTGACGATCGAGTGGTATACCCAAACCTGTATCCCTAACAGAAAAATGAAGCATATAGGAATTATGATCCCTTAATTGCCCCGACACACTTACAACAACTTCACCTTCTTCAGTAAATTTAATCGAATTATTAATTAAATTAACCATAATTTGACGAAGACGTGTTACATCCCCGATAACATTTGTTGGTAATCCTTCATCAATGGAATACGCAAGTTCAAGGTTTTTATCTGCTGCTTTTGACGCTACTAAATCAAGGGCTTCCTCTATGCAGTTTCTCACATTAAAAGGCTGTTTTTCCAATTCAATTTTTTGAGCCTCAATTTTAGAAAAATCTAAAATATCATTAATAAGTGAAAGAAGAATATCTCCGCTGTTAAGAATAGTCTCTGCAAAATCACGTTGTTCATCATTTAATTGGGTATCCAATAATAAGCCTGTCATTCCAATTACAGCATTTAGCGGTGTACGAATTTCATGGCTCATATTTGCAAGAAATTGACCTTTTACTTTATTTGCTTCTATTAGTTCTTTGTTAGTTTGTTCTAATTCATCATATGTCTGCTTAATGGCTTCTTCTGCTCGTTTCCGGTTTGTTATATCATGTCCAACCCCTAAAATTCCTTTAACTTTTCCCTCTTTATTTTTTAATGGAATCCGGCTAACCAGGTACCATCTATTTTCATTTAAAGTATTATGATACATCAACTGCTCTTCCTCAAGCATCGATTTACCCATTTTTACAACCTGCATCTCTTCATTAAAATATTTTTCTGCTACCCCGTTTCGATGAAAATCAAATACAGTTTTCCCGCATGCTTCTTCCTGGTTTTTAACTCCAATGAATTTCAAATGAGCTAGATTATTGAGTACATATCTCCCCTTCTCATCTTTAAAGAAGATTAAATCCGGCAGGTTGTCTATTAATGTTCTTAACTGGTTTCGTTCATCCTGGATTGCTTCTTCTACTCGTTTTTTTTCAGTAACATCCCGGTCGATTCCAATTGTATATGTTTTTCCCTGCATTTTTATTGGGACTGCAGCATATTCAATTATATTTTCTTTTCCATCAGGCCGTATCCATGAAAAAGTTCCTCTAAAAGTAATGGTTTTGGAATGTGAGTCTTCTTCACTTAAAGCTTTTTGAAAATTATATGTATTACCAAGTTTTAATAATTCTTCTTTACTTCTACCGGCCATTTCAGCATAACGCGGATTACAATCAAAAAGTTTCCTTTTAAGCGGATCAGAATTTTCTTCATATATGCTCATTCCGTCAAAAGCATTCTCAAAAATAAGTTGGAATTTTTCGGCAGTTTCACGAAGTTGTTCCTGTGCAATCTTTTGTTGGGTTATATTTCGGCTAATGCAAACAATTCCTATAACTTTTCCTTCTTTGAATAAAGGTATTTTACTAGTCAAATGCCATGCTCTTTCATTGGTATCTCTATGTACTGCAACTTCTTCTTTATTTAATAATGGTTCACCGTTTTGAATAATTTTCATTTCGTCAGAATAATAACCCTCAGCCAATTCGCGGGGATTAAGGTCAAAAGTAGTCTTCCCGATAATATCTTCCTGTTTATCTACTCCAAGAGAAAGCAGATGTGCCCTATTATTAAGAACATACCTGGCCTGGCTGTCTTTGAAATATATTAAGTCCGGTATATTGTCTATTAAAGTTCGAAGCAAAATTCTTTCTTTTTGAAGAGTTTGCTGCATATGTCTTTGTTCCGTTATATCCCGACCGATACCGATTAATCCTATAATGTTTCCTTCATCATCTTTTAACGGAAGTTTAGATGTATGAAGCCACCGTTTATTCCCTTCCTTATCAATAAAGAATTCTTCCCTTTTAAGTATAGGTTTACCTGTATTGATTACAGAATGGTCATTAGCCATAAAACCTTCGGCAATTTCTTTCGGGAAAAAGTCTAAATCTGTTTTTCCTAAAACTTGTTCTTCCGAACTGCATCCCATATTTTTTAAATCGGCTATATTTGCAATTAATTTGCGCCCTTCAAGATCTTTTGCAAAAATTGCATCCGGTATATTATTTATTAGAGTTTTAAGTAAGATTTTCTCGCGTTTTAAATTTTCTTCTATCTTTTTCCGTTCTGTTATGTCTTCATAAGTACCTAAAATTCCAATTACATTTCCTTCCCTGTCATGAATTGGTACTTTACTTGTTTTTAACCAAAGCTGTGTACCATCTTCTTTAAGCTGCATTTCTTCATAATTTAATTTAGGATTATCTGAATCTATAACTATTTTATCATCCTCTCTATACAAATTCGCAATTTCCCTCCAGCTAAGTTCAAAATCGTTTTTACCAATTATATCTTTTGTATTGCTAAGACCTGCATCGGTAGCAAATTTCGAATTGCAGCCTATATATGAAAAGTTTTTATTTTTCCAAAAAATGCGCTGCGGAATTGTATCTAATATTAATTGCAGCATCTCCTTTGAATGAAAAAGTTCATTTTCTGTTCGTTTGAAATTATTTTCAGTATTCTCTAATTTTTTAACGCGCTTACGTAATTTAGATATTTCTTTAAGAAGGGCGGGTTTGGTTTTTTTATTGTCTTCCATAGATGATTTGATACCCCAGGTAATTTATTTTTTCCTAGTTTGAATCCAATTAAAACCACAAATTTCAATTGAAGTAAGTTCTAATAATTTAAGCAATTTTAGTGCCATCCAATTAAGGTACTGTTTGTGGATTGTTAAGAATAAAGAAATTTATCATAAAAGTTTTATATTTTATTGAAAAATATAACCTAATTAGTTTGAAATTATAATCTTTAACCCAAACGATTACATTATTTGCTTTCAAGTTATTTATAGAAAATAGGTTGGAAATTATAATGACGAGAAAAATTGTATATTATTATCCATCAGAGCAAAATCATAAAACATATCCTTCCCCGTAAATTGTTAACTTAGAAAGGGAACTCTTTACTTAATTTTGTTTAATTATTTAACAAATTTCAATAAACTGCTATATATAAAGAATATTTTAATCTCTCAAAGTTCCATTTGCAATTAATGAACTCCGGCTATATTTTTACAATCAAACATTGTGTACAATAAAATTGAAAAATCAAAAAGCTTCGGAAATATTTAGGAATTATTTAAAAAAGGGCAAAAATAGAATTACACCTGAAAGATTTGAAGTTATGGATGCAGCATTAGTACAAGAGGGACATTTTGGAGCTGATGATCTCTATATTCAAATGAAAAATCGTAAATCAAGTGTTTCAAGGGCAACGGTTTACAAAACACTTGAGCTTCTTGTCCAGTGTGATTTAGTAATAAAAAGAAATTTTGGCGACAATATCGGCAGGTATGAAAGTAATTATAAAAAACAAAGTCATGATCATTTGATTTGTATGGATTGCGGTAGAATAGTAGAGTTTATTAATCCAAAAGTTAAAACACTACCTGAAGAAATTAGTGATGAATTGGGATTTGAGGTAGAAAGTTATTCTTTCAATATTTTTGCACGATGCAAGAATATTAAAAACTGCAAATATTATATTAATAAAGCAAAATAGTTTAATGATTGAACAGGAGTATCCGCTTAGCTGGAAGAAAGAAAATTTTTCAATAAAAATATTTTGTTCTATACCTAATATTGCTACCGGCATTTTATTAAGGACAGATAAAAACTTTTTTGTTGTTGATCCGGGAGACGGGATTTTAAGGGATTTAAATAATGAAATTGGAATGAAAGGGATCTTGAAAATTTCCAATTTATTTATAACCCACGGTCATCACGATCATGTAGGCGGTGTTTGGTCTTTATTAACTTATCTGCGTGTTATGCATAAAGTTACACCACTTTCAATTTATTTTCCTAAGGGATGTGTTGAGATTGAAAGTATTTATAATGCTTTTAAGAAAGTTTATTCGAAAACGTTGCCTTATAAAATTTTATTAAAAGAGATAAAAGATTCCACGAGTTTTAAAAGTAACGGGATGACAATTAAACCTTTCCCGGTAGTTCATAAGGAATATTTACATGACGGAATAACTACACGGCAGGTCCCTGCTCTTGGGTATAAATTCACATTCAATGGCTTAAAAATTTGTTATGGCGGAGATACTGCATACTGTGAAGATTTAGTAATAAATGCCAAAAATTCAGACCTGGCAATAATTGAAGCCGGACATGATGAGGATACACCAGACGAAATGCATATGACAAAAAAAGAAGCGCGTTCTATTGGTGAAACTGCCAAAAAATATTTCCTGGTTCATGTACCTGAATA
The DNA here is from genome assembly GCA_964448105.1 of uncultured Ignavibacteriaceae bacterium. Lineage (GTDB taxonomy): Bacteria > Bacteroidota > Ignavibacteria > Ignavibacteriales > Ignavibacteriaceae > CAVQBP01. The sequence goes on along the minus strand of CAYUVK010000075.1, from coordinate 7,418 downwards.
ATATTTACTTTCCCTTTAATCTTTTTCTTTCATTAAGTTAAATTTTATTAAATTGATGAAATATTAAAGATATTTTTGAAACTAAAATGAAAATATATCAAAAAGAAATAATTCTACCATCCAGGAAAAGAGGATTTCACATTATAACAAAAGATATAGTTAATGAAACCGGAGAAATAAAAAATATCTCAAAAGGAATCATGCATGTTTTTATTCAGCATACTTCTGCATCGTTAACAATAAATGAAAACGCGGATCCCGATGTTAGAGTTGATATGGAAACACATTTCAATAAGAGTGTACCTGAAAATGCTCCCTATTTTATTCACACAACTGAAGGTTCCGATGATATGCCTGCCCATATTAAATCTTCTATTTTAGGCAGCAGTGTTACTATACCTATAACAAACGGATATTTAAACCTTGGTACATGGCAGGGGATCTATTTATGCGAACATAGAAACTATGGCGGGAGAAGGAAGCTGATTGTTACAATTTGGGGAGAATAAGTTTTAAATAGATACAATTATGAAATCGCCTTGATAAAATCATACCGGATTTATTTTATCCGGAATCAGGTATCCGGCATCTGTGAAAATCATTCTTATATGATCGTCAAAGATAAATCATCATTTCAAAAATTTTATTCATACATAATTATTAATAGTAAAACCTAATTCCGATTCTAAACATCATTCCACTCATATCAAAGGAACGTTCAAAAGTTCTATTCCTATTTATAACAGGATCATAAATCTCATATTGCCACCCGGGCTGGGAATAATGATATGACAACTCTCCGAATATATCGGAACGTGGTCCCATCATATATGCTAAGCCTGCCCCAAGACTCCAATTAAAATCAAAAGCACTTTTAAATTCATCTTGATCCGGGTTTTGAAAATTACTATAGCTAATTAATAAAACTTCGGCACCAACACCTCCTGTTGCAAAAAGATTTACATATGGAGCAACAGGAAAATTTGCTGTTAAATTTAACATTAATGGAAGATCATGAAGATTTGTTTGTGCTCTTAATTCATTTATTGAACCACCCCCTATTCCATAAATATTATCAAGGTTTTGGACTAATTTTTTATCAATAAAATCTTTATGAAACCAATCCAGGCTTACGCCAATATTAAGATTTCGGTCAATTGCCCTCCCCCCTTCAAACCCTATTATAAATCCACCATCTGTTGCAGATGGGCTGAAATGTCCAATTTTAATTGCACTCGTTCCCCTTTGTGCAAATGTACTCGTAATAGAAAAGAATAAAAGAAATAAAATAGTTTTCATTTTCATTTGTTCCTTAAAAATTTGATTCGGATACAAAGGCCAAAACTAATGCCAGGTAAATAATAATCATTAAGTTCAATTTCCGACAAATTTTAAAATTTATTGTATCTTATAGAATACATCTTTGATGAAATGAATGTACACTTGAAAACCATGAAATCTTTTTATTCCCAAAAATTCATTTTTACTAATGAACCGATTTTTTTTGTTTTTTTCGAAATCTGAATTTTTATCTATAAGACGAATTATTAAATTTTATTCTTGTAATAGTATCTCTTAAAACACCGAGCGAACGCTGACTTAAAAGATCTATCTTGACTAAACCCAAATCTTCCACACCATGCATATCCGGCTGGGTAATTATAAGTCCCACACCTTTATTTTTTGCAAATTCCAGGGCAACATATTTTGTAATAGGCTGCGGTGCAATTACAATTCCTCCGGGATGTATACTAAGATGCCGCGGATAATTTGCCAATCTTGAAGCGAGATTCACTATTGTTTTCCAGGGTTCATCATTAAATTTAAGAGATCTAGCTTCCGGGAAAAGTTCCGAAACATTAGGCAGATTTCTTGCATCTGTCCAGGGAATATATTTACTTTTTTTTGTTATCTCTCCATCCGGAATGCCGAAGACTTTAGCTGCTTCTCTAAAAGCCGATCGGGCTCTAAAAGTTACATGGGTTGAAATCATTGCAACTTTATCATAGCCGTATTTTTCAAAAACATATTTAATAATTTCATCCCGTTCCTTCCAGCTGAAATCGATATCGATATCGGGGGGCGATGAACGGCTCTTGTTCAAAAACCTTTCAAAGAATAAGTTATGCTCAATCGGATCAATATCTGTAAATCCCAGGCAGTAAGAAACAATGCTGTTAGCTGCAGAACCTCTGCCGATATGGAGCATTCCCCTTCTTTTTGCTTCACGTAAAATATCCAGCACCACTAAAAAGTAATCTGTGAGATTACGCTCACGAATAACATCCATTTCCCTTTTTAATCTATTCCAGGCCTCGGGATTATTATTAGGATATCTCTGCCGCAGCCCGTCGGAAGCAAGCTCCCCTAAAATAGTATGAGTATCCTCATTATTAGAATTATGCAAAGAAGGAAATTTATATTCTCCTAATTCCAAATCCACATTACAATTTTCCGCAATATAATAAGTATTGCCGATTGCCTCAGGCAGGCTTCTCCAAAGATACATTAGTTTATTTGGATTTTTAAAGTAAAATTCTTCATCCGCTAATTCATCAGTTGAAATATTTTCAAAAGTTCTTCGCTTACTGACAGTCTTTAAAACTTTATGAAGAATATGATCTTCCCTATTTAAAAAATAAATCGGATTTGATGCTACACATGATATTTTGTTTAATCTTGCATATTCATAAAGGTCCCTTGTCTTGTTATTCCATTTTTTTAATGCAATTAATTCTGCAAAAATATTTTTTCTTACGGGAATGTTTTTCAGCAACTCCAAGGATGAAGTTATAATAAAAAGATTAGGAAAATTATTCTGCAAAAGTTTTATTAAGGAAAAATCATCCTTTAATTTTCTTGAAGTAATTATTTTGCAAAGATCGCCATAGCCTTCCAAATTTTTTGCAATAAATAATGCATAGATATTTTTGCATGCTTGCATACAGTCAGTATATAAACCAGCAGACAGGTCAGAAGGATCATCAATATATGCACCGAAGAGAGGTTTTATTTTTGCTTCGGAGGCTTTTTTACTAAACTCAATTAAGCCGTACATTCCGTTTGTATCGGTTAAAGCAACTGCCGGAAGAAAAAAATTTTTTGCCTTTTCAATTATCCCTTCTACAGAAGCTGCACCTTCCATTAAAGAGTAATATGAATGAACGTGCAATGGGATCATAGTTAACCTACATATGCTCTAACCAGTTGCTCTGTATTAATTTTCGACAGGTAAAGATCTTTCTCGGTAAAACCTTCATCATCAGGGGTATAATAATCTTCTGCACTGTCTTTCTGGATTGATGCTTTCAAATCGAGGTAATAAAGCAATTCAAGCTTTTCCACAATTATATTGTTTCCCCCTTCAATATCAACTTTTCCTTCGATTAAATAAGGACCAAATGAGAGTGTTTTTTCCGCAACATTCATGTAAACATTCGGAAAGATAACTGCTTCAAAAGTGCCGGTTAAATCTTCAAGCGAAAGAAATTTCATTATGTTCCCGTTTTTAGTTCTTATTCTTTTGGAAGTCATATACCAGCCTACTAGTTTGACTTTTTTCCCGTGGTATTTATTTAATTCATTTGCGTTTATTATGTGTTTGCCCGAAATATTTCTTTGAAAAAAGTATAGGGGGTGTTTGGTGATCATATAGCCGAAAATTTCAAATTCCTGTTTACACTTTTGCGCAATACCGTAGTCTTTGCCGGTTTTTATCTCTTCTTCAATTTTAAAAGATTCATAGATAAAAAGATCATTATAATTTTCATCTATAATTTTTCTTTTATGTATATAAACCGAAAGGAGCCGCAGCAGGGTCGGGCGTGTTTCCTTAAAACAATCCATGACACCGCATTTAACAAGCAAAGCAGTCTCTTCTTCTCCAAGTTTGGTACGGACTAAAAAATCCGCCAACGAAACATACTTGCCATTATTATTCCTTTCTGCAACAATAGTCTCTGCTGAATTGCCGGAAAAGTTTTTTACCGCCATTAACCCGATATATATTACCCTGCCGTTACCGGTATATTCATAATTACTATAGTTAACACTCGGCAGCCTTACATCAAGACTAAGCCTTTTGCATTCCCATATGTAAACTGCGGGTGAATAAAATCCTCCGCCGTTAGACAGAACTGCCGCCATAAATTCTGCGGGATAATGTGCTTTTAAATAAGCTACCTGGAACGAAAGCAAAGCAAAGGATGCGCTATGTGCCTTGCAAAAACTATATCCGGAAAATGAACTTATCTGCCGCCACAATTCTTCTGCGATTTTTTTATCCAATTCTTTTTTTTCACAAGAATCAAAAAACCTGTTGCGCAATAATTCCATCGCTTCACCCGACCTGGTTTTTCCGGACATTGCCCTGCGCAAAAGATCCCCTTCTTCAAGCGATAAACCTACAATGAAATGAATCACTTTTATTACGTCTTCCTGGAAAACCATTACACCGTATGTTTCTCCAAGGTAAAGTTCCATTTCAGCAACCAGGTATTTTCTAAGAGCAGGATTTTTATGCCTGGCAATAAATTCCTGCATCATACCGGATTCAGCTACTCCGGGTCTTATTATCGAACTTGCAATCACCAGCATTTCGAATGTATCGACTTGCAATCTTTTTAATAAAGAACGCATTCCCGGGCTTTCGATATAAAAGCAGCCGATAGTTTCACCGTTTCTAATTATGTTTAATGTTTTCTCATCTTTAAATAACATCCGGTAATCAAAAATATCGAAAGGTATATGTGATTTTTTTCTCGGAATGTCCGGGTAGAGATGTATTAAGTTAGTTCTGTTAGGCAGAGAATACCTGGTTAAATCTATCAGCTGGGAGTCCATAAGTCTTCAAATATAATAGTGAACATCTGAGCACTATTATATTTAAAAAAAAAGAGAAAAGCAAGTGGAAAATAATTAGAAAATTTGAATTGAAAATTTTATTAGAATTTATATTCGGTAATTGCTATAATAACCTTCTTTATAGGAATTTAAAGGTATTATATAATATTATTTATATCTATTGTGTAGATTGTTTTTGTAGGATTAAACTTCTGCTCTAAGATGTTTCTCAACAATATTTAATCTATTTACGGCTTTCTTTAAAGCGTTTTCTGCTCTCTCAATATCAGTACCTTCTTCTCTCTTCTCTAATCTTTCTTTAGCTCTTTTCATTGCATTTTCTGCCCGCTCTACATCAATATTTTCTGCAAGCTCAAGAGAATCGGCTAGAATCAATACATTATTATTTAGCACTTCTGCTGTGCCGCCACCTGTAGCATAAAATGAAGATCTATTATCTTGGGTTACAACTTCAATCATGCCGATTTCAAAAATACTAACAAGCGGAGCATGGTTTATTAATACTTGAAATCTCCCCTTTACACCCGGAATAGTTACAGAAATAATTTCTCCCTTAAATACAGCTTTATCTGGTGTTATAATTTCTAAATTTAATGTTGCCATAAAAGTTTAATATCCGTTAGTAAATCTTCAGCATGGCTGCATGACAAACATTCAGCCATTCAAATATTCATTCGAGTTATTATTTCATCTTTTTTGCTTTTTCTACAGCTTCTTCAATTGTACCTACATAAAGGAAAGCACCTTCCGGAAGATCATCATGCTTCCCATCAATAATTTCTTTGAATCCGCGAATTGTATCTTCAAGCTTAACATATCTTCCGGGAGTTCCTGTAAACTGCTCAGCCACAAAAAACGGCTGACTAAAAAATCTTTGAATTCTTCTTGCTCTTTTAACAATAGTTTTATCTTCCTCGGAAAGCTCATCCATGCCCAGTATATTAATAATATCCTGGAGATCTTTATATTGCTGAAGAATTTCTTTACAGTTTCTTGCAACATTATAATGTTCATCTCCTAAGATTCCCGGCTGTAAAATTCTTGAAGTTGAATCGAGCGGATCGACAGCAGGATAAATACCAAGTTCGGAAATTTGCCTGCTTAATACCGTTGTTGCATCGAGATGTGCAAATGCAGCTGCAGGAGCAGGATCTGTTAAATCATCAGCCGGAACATAAATTGCCTGTACAGATGTAATTGAACCTTTGTTTGTTGAAGTAATCCTTTCCTGCAAAGCACCCATTTCCGTTGCAAGATTTGGCTGGTAGCCAACTGCTGAAGGCATTCGACCTAAAAGGGCGCTCACTTCAGAACCGGCTTGAGTAAACCGGAAAATATTATCAATAAATAAAAGAACATCCATTCCTTCATCATCCCTAAAATATTCTGCAACTGTTAAACCTGTTAATCCAACACGAAGTCGTGCTCCCGGCGGTTCATTCATCTGCCCGAAAACTAAAGAAGTTTTCTCCAATACACCGGACTCTTTCATTTCCAGCCATAAATCATTTCCTTCACGGGTTCTTTCGCCCACACCGGCAAATACAGAATAACCACCATGTTCCTGGGCTATATTATGAATTAATTCCTGGATGATAACTGTTTTACCAACACCGGCACCACCGAAAAGTCCTGTTTTACCCCCTTTTGAATACGGCTCGATCAAATCAATTACTTTAATTCCCGTTTCAAACATTTCACTTTTTGTTGTAAGATTTTTGAATTTAGGTGCAGGACGGTGAATCGGGTAAGTTTTTTCAGATTTTATTTCACCCAGTCCATCAATTGCATGCCCTGTAACATTTAATAATCTTCCTAATGTAGAAGGTCCCACGGGAACAGAAATTGGTTTACCGGTATCAATACAATCCATTCCTCTTACTAACCCATCTGTAGAATCCATCGCAACAGTTCGAACCCTATCTTCACCCAAATGCTGCTCAACTTCTGCTATTAATTCTTCTTTTACTCCTTCAGTATTTGTACGGGGAATTTTTATTGCATTATAAATCTCCGGCAGGTGTCCTTCTTCAAATTCAATATCAATTACCGGTCCGATAACCTGTATAATTTTTCCATTTACTTCCTTTGTTGCTTCAGCCATGTTTTCCCTTTAATAAATAAAATAGAAGTTAAAAATACTTATTAGCAGTCTTTTTTACAAACTTTTATTAGGCAATATTCGCTATAAATAAAGTATCTATAACTCGATATAGAAAAATAAAAAAGCTCAGGTTATTTGATAAATAAAGATTATCTCTATAAAATAGAGATCACTTGACAGGTGAAGAAGTAACAAATAGGTAATCTTCTCACCTTTAAAGCCATTCAACATAATCTGAAGTAAAGAAAAGATAACAAACGAAATAGGCTTACCGTTAACAGAGCAGATAGAAGAGAGATTAAAATTATGTGAAGTAATAGAGGAATGTTCCGAACTTTTCTTACTTATTATCATTTAAAAATACATAATATCTAAAAAAATTTTATCAGAACAAGTTAATAGTGATTTTTTTGTTTTTAAACTTCTAAATCAGAATTTAGATAAATACTAA
>CAYUVK010000074.1:0-24891 GCA_964448105.1 uncultured Ignavibacteriaceae bacterium | reverse complement strand
TTAGGATTATGGAAGAGACACAATATAAATTAAATTTTCATGTTTGATAATAAACCTATATTAGCAATAGAAACTTCTCAGAGTCTTTGCAGCACTTGCGTATACTTTTCCGAAAATAAGTATTTCGAAATGAATTTTAAATTAAAAAATGCTCATGCCGAAAAACTCTTTGGAACGATAGAGACAGTTTTAAATTCTGCTAACATAAAAGTAAATGATGTTGGAGCAATAGCAATATCCGCTGGTCCGGGTTCATTTACAGGGCTAAGGATAGGAATGTCCGCTGCTAAAGGAATAGCATTTGGCTTGTCATTACCAATAATTCCCGTACCAACTTTTGAAGCTTTGGCTTTACAAATTTGCAGCTTTCTGCCTGACAATGCAGAGTTTATTATTGCTAACAAAGTTAATACGGAAGAAATTTATTTTGCTAAGTTAAAAAAAAATCAGCCGGGTTATGTTTTTGTTGAAAATCTGCAGATGGTTAATTATAAAGAAATTAACAATAAAATCAGTAATACTTTGATTTTTGGAAATGCATTATTAGATTCTAGTAATAATTTGTTTTCGATAAGACAGAACAAAGATATATCGTCACCAAATGCAAAATACGTAGCCCAGTGGTGCGAACAATTTGGTAATAATAAGATTTTATACGATTATGAATATCTTGAACCAACATATATTAAAAATTTTATAGTCAAGGAGAGGAAAAATGTTTAATAAAATAATTTCTCTTTCTATTCTTTTATTTGCTTTTGCTTTTGCTCAATCTGATGTTCCTAAAATAGTTGTTCAGCCGGAAGAATATGATTTTGGGAATATTAGCCAGGGAGATAAAGTAACACATGATTTTGAAATATTTAATAAAGGTAAAGGTGATCTACGGATCATAAATGTACGTGGTTCATGCGGATGTACTGCTGCAACCCCGGCAAAAACAAAATTAGTTCCAGGTGATTCAACAAAACTAACCGTTGTTTTTAACTCCAGGGGTAAAATTGGAAAACAAAACAAACTTGTATATATAAAAACAAATGATCCTTCCAATACAATTTATGATATCAAGTTTACCGGGTATGTTTTTAATGATAACGATACTTTAGCAAGTATACCGAAAATATATCTCCCGGAAACAGAGCATGATTTTGGAAAAGTGGAAAATGGAAAAGTTGTTGACTACAATTTCAAAATTGAAAACCAGGGCAAATCAACTTTAGAAATTCAAGATATAAAGACTTCGTGCGGTTGTACTGCTGCTTTGGCTAGTAATAAATCGATCAAACCCGGTGAAGATGGAACTATAAAAGTTCAACTTAATACAAAAGGGCACACAGGCAAAATGGTTAGAACTGTTACCATAAAATCAAACGATCCGAAAGACCCTTCAAGCACTCTAACTATTTATGCAGATGTAATAAAAGGATAAAAAATTAATGGCTTGGTTTACCCGTTCAAAGGAGAATATTTCGCCGGATTCACAAAAGAAAGATCTGCCCGATGGTCTTTGGGAGAAATGTCCAAGCTGCGGTGAGATTATTCATAAGAAACAGCTTGAATCAAATTTATGGACATGTTTAAAATGCGGGTACCATTTCCGTATCGGAAGTAGCGAATATATTGAAATTCTACTTGATACCGGTTCTTTTAAGGAAATGGATAAAAAGATGAAATCTGCCGATCCGCTTGAGTTTACCGATACAAAAAAATATTCTACAAGGATCCAGGAAACAATAAAAAAATTAGGACTTAATGATGCTGTAAGAACAGGGACCGGGAAAATAAATAATATTGAAGTGGCATTCGGCTGCATGGATTTTAAATTTATCGGCGGCAGCATGGGCTCTGTAGTTGGAGAAAAAATAGCTCGTTTAATTGATAAAGCATATAAAAGTAAAATCCCGCTTATAATTGTTTCTGCAAGCGGGGGAGCACGTATGATGGAGGGTGCTTTTTCTTTAATGCAAATGGCAAAAACCAGCTCCCGTCTTGCTCGTCTTGCCGAAGTGAAAATACCTTATATCTCAATATTAACTGATCCTACTACCGGGGGGACCACTGCAAGTTATGCCATGCTTGGAGATATCCATATCGCAGAACCAAAAGCATTAATTGGCTTTGCCGGTCCAAGAGTAATTAAACAAACCATTGGAAAAGATTTACCCGAAGGATTTCAAAAATCTGAATTCTTGCTTGAACATGGTTTTATTGATATTGTAACACCGCGTAAAGAGCTTAAAGATACAATTTACAATTTGATTACATTTATGACCTGAGGCCTTCAATTAATATTATTAGTTCCGTTAAGGAGATGCAGCAGCTTTCCAACCGGAAAAGGCTGGAAAAAAAATCTATCGGTCTTGTGCCAACAATGGGCTTCCTTCATAAGGGACATTTGTCCTTAATAAAAAGATCTAGAAAAAAATGTGATTTTACTGTTGTATCAATTTTTGTTAATCCTACCCAATTTGCCCCAAACGAAGATTTTAATAAATATCCCCGCAATCTTGAAGGAGATAAAGAATTATTAATAGAGAATAAAGTAGATGCACTTTTTTTACCTTCGGAAAAAGAAATATATCCGCAAAATTTTCAGACCTATGTTGAAGTAAAAGATATATCTAAAATTCTTGAAGGAAAATTTAGACCGGCACATTTTAAGGGTGTAACTACAGTTGTGTCTATACTGCTTAACAGCGTAAAACCTGATTTTGCTTTTTTCGGGCAAAAAGATGCGCAGCAGGCTGCTATAATTAAAAAAATGGTTACTGATTTAAAATTAGCTGTAAATATAATTATTTCTCCTATTATAAGAGAAAAAGATGGTTTGGCAATGAGCTCAAGAAATTCCTATTTATCTGAAAAAGAAAGAAAAGATGCTTTAGTCCTTTATAAATCGCTAAGTCATGCAAAAAAAATTATCGGTGAAGGTGAGAGAGATTCAGAAAAAGCTATTTTTGAAATGAAAGGAATTATTAACAGTGTTAATACATCCAGACTTGATTATATAGATATAGTTGAAACAAGTTCTTTTAAACAATCCCGGGAGTTTGAATTAGGAAAAGAATATTATATTTTAATTGCCTGCAAAATTGGTTCTACCCGTCTGATCGATAATATAAAAATAAAAATTGCTTCTTAGTATTCTTGCACACTGCTATTATTATATATAAAATCGTTGAACTTTAATGAAATCTTTCCTAAACATTCAAAAAGACTTAGTAATTATATTGTTTAAGAATCAGGAAGAGTGGGCTGTATGGCTGGAGAAAAATTTTAATATTTCTTCAGGGATATGGATGAAAATAGCCAAAAAAGGGAGCAATGGTAAATCTGTATCTTACGATGATGCTCTTGAAACAGCTTTGTGTTTTGGTTGGATTGATGGTCAAAAGAAGGCTTATGATGATATATTCTGGTTGCAGAAATTTATCCCTAGAAAAACAAAGAGCATCTGGTCAAAAATTAACCGTGGAAAAGCAGTGGAGCTTATTAAAAATGGCAAAATGAAACAACCCGGGTTAGATGCTGTTGAGCTTGCTAAGAAAAATGGTCAATGGGATTCAGCATATAGTTCTCAGCGGAATGCGGTTTTACCCGATGATTTGTAAAAGGAATTAAATAAAAATAAAAAAGCAAAAGAATTTTTTGAAACTCTAAACAGTGTAAATAGATATGCAATTATTTTCAGAGTCCAGACAGCTAAGAAAACTGAAACACGTATTAAACGAATTCAAAAATTCATTAAAATGCTCGAGAGAAAAGATAAAATACACCCCTAAAATATTCTAATAATTTACAATATGCTTGTTAATTACCTGTTATGCGTTGTAAGACCGGTTAGGTATTAAGGATTTGCTGACACACTCGAATAACTCAATATAATTAATAGGTTTTCTTAAAAAAGCTAAAGGCTCTAAATTATAAATTTCAACAACCCTTTTGTAGTCATCATAAGCCGTAACAAATATATATGGAATGAAAATATTTTCAGTCAAACGTGCTATTGCTTCTATACCATCCAATTCTCCCTTCAAGTTTATATCACTAATTATTAAAGCAGGTTTATGTCTTATAGCCGTTGATAGAAGTTCTTCACCTTTACAAACAACATCAGAGATATTGTATCCTTTTTTTTCCAAATATTTTCTTATATCCAATGCAATTATATTGTCATCTTCGGCAATTAAAATTTTTTTCTGCATCATCGTTTCCTTCTTCTTTAATCGTTTCACAATTTATATTTATTTACCTGATTAATACTCATTATATTACGATTCTTCCATGTTCAGCATCACTTTTTAAGGGGTAAAAATTTGTGAGTAATAAATATTTTCTCACCGGGCTTAGGTATAATTATAATATTGTTATTTTAGAAATTCAGTTAAAGGAAATTATTTTTATTTATAATAGAAATATTTTTATGGACAATAAATTAATCAATACGGCTTTAGTACTTAGTATTATTACAATTGTTTATAATATGGCGGAAGGGATTGTCTCAATAATTTTTGGTATGAATGATCAAACACTTGCATTACTTGGTTTTGGAGTTGACAGTTTTGTGGAAGTTGTTTCAGGTATTGGAATTTTACATATGATTTTAAGAATGAAAATTTCTTCTTCTGAAAATAGAGACAAATTTGAAAGTACTGCTCTAAGAATAACCGGGATTGGTTTTTATTTGTTAACTGCGGGATTGGTAATTGGTTCTGTTATTAATATTATAGAAAAAACCAAACCAACCACTACTCTTGCCGGAGTTATTATTTCCATTATTTCAATTATTACTATGTATTTTTTAATGAAATCCAAATTAAAAGTAGGTAACGAACTAAAATCAGATGCAATTATTGCCGACGCACATTGTACTAAAACTTGCTTCAATCTATCAATAATTCTTTTACTTTCCAGTTTATTATATGAAATTTCATCAATTGGTTATTTTGATATTCTCGGTTCCCTTGGGATTGCATATTACTCATTTATGGAAGGTAAAGAATCTTTGGAAAAAGCCAGAGACAATGAACTTCATTGTTCATGTTCTTAATTATTAACCAATGTAATATGAAAAACCTTCTAAATTAAATGTATTGTTTTAATCCTAATCTTACTCTTAATCCCGGTAAATTATATTGAAAAATAGAATTATTTTTGGCCTGATTATTTTCATCTTTTCTTTTAACGTAAAAGTTTTAAGCCAGGAATATTTACCCGCAGATACTACTCATACTTCCGTTATCCAGGATATTAATCATGGTATTGATGACGGAGTTAAATTATTAAACTCTCCTGCCAATTTTACATCAAAAGATTGGATATATTTGGGTGGTATTGTCGGGATTACAACCGGTTCATTTTTTATTGATAAGACTATTAGAGAAACAGTAGCGAAAAATCATACTGCGGCTATGGATAATTTAACTGAAATAGGACATGATTACGGAAATGCAGCATATATGATAATATTATCCGGTGCTACATATCTAACCGGGAAAATTTTTAGAAATAATGAAATAGCCGGTACCGGAAGAATGCTTTTGGAGACATTAGCATATGCGGGAATTATAACTACAGTTCTAAAAGTCGGATTAGGAAGAGCAAGACCTTATACGGATAAAGGAGTCTTTGATTTTTTTAATTTTAGTATTAAAAATGAATATCTTTCTTTACCTTCCGGCCATACAACAGTGGCCTTTGCAATCTCTTCTGTGCTGGCAGCAAAATTAAAAAATACTTATGCATCAATTGCATTATATGGATTAGCAGGCTTAACAATGTATCAAAGAATTTATACCGACAGGCACTGGTTTTCAGATACTTTTTTAGGTGCTGCAATCAGTACTGTTATAGGAAATGCAATAGTAAAGTATAATGAGTCTTCGGAAAAGAGTGATGAGAGTTCTTTGATCATTTTACCATCTGTTCAAGAACACTCCCTGGGATTGAGCTTAGTATATTCTTTTTAAATCATTCTTCTTTTTTACTTCTCAAATTGAAAGTCCTTGTTACAATTATTCCTTTTTAAGAATGGAATAGACTTCGAGTATATTAATTGATACTTCATTTGTAAATGGCTTTTCTAGTGATGATTGGAGAAGTATTAATTTTATTAATTCAAATAACGGCTATTTTTATGTGTCTGGTATAAAGTCTCCCCAGTTATTTAAAACAAATAATGGTGGTAAAAATTGGTTAAGCACGAATTTCTTATATGGAGATATCATTAAGTTTTTTAATGAAAATTTAGGATTAGTGGTTTATCTGGCTCAAGCGCTTCCTAATATTAAATTCAAGATTAGCAGAACAACTGATGGTGGTAACACATGGGAAATGTTTGATATTGATTCCAAAGGATGGCCCAATGATTTTGAATTTTTACCTGATGATCCTTCTAAAGTTTGGTATATTGATTTAGAAAATCTCTATTTCAGTTCGGATACAGGCAGAAACTGGACTGAGCAAAAAATTTTTGATGGTGAGTTAAAGGGAAGAGATATTGTATTTACAGATAATGAGCATGGGTGGCTTCTGTGTGACGGAAAATTATTTCATACATCAAATAACTGCGGCATTATTTCAAGTGTTACGGCAAACAAAAATCAAATCCCTTTGGGATATTCTCTCGAACAAAATTATCCAAATCCATTTAATCCCGTTACAACAATCAAATATTCAATACCGGAATATTCATTTGTTAATTTAACTGTTTATGATTTATTAGGGAGAGAAGTTCAAACTTTAATAAATGAATATAAGCCTGCCGGAAAATATCAAACAATTTTTAATGCGGATAAACTCTCAAGCGGAGTTTACGTTCTAACTTTAAAAGCCGGAGAATTTAAAGGAAGTAAAAAAATAATTTTACTGAAATAACATCCATTCATTTCTTTGCTTTTATATACACCGCTCTTTATATTTGATGATTAAATTTTTGAAAGATATCAAAACGATTAATGCAGAGAATTTTAATAAGTAGTTTAGCTGAACACGTAGGTCAGGAAGTTACATTAAAGGGGTGGCTATTCAATAAAAGATCAAGCGGAAAGATTAAATTTTTAATTTTAAGAGATGGTACAGGCTATCTTCAATGTATCTATTTTAAAGGGAATGTTACCGATGAAGTTTTTGAAACTGCCGATAGGATCGGGCAGGAATCTTCAATCGAAGTTACGGGAAAAGTTAAGGTAGAACCCAGAGCTCCCAGCGGCTTTGAATTGGATGCAACAGGTTTAACAATTATCTCTGAAGCCCACGATTATCCAATAACTCCCAAAGAACATGGAATAGAATTTTTAATGGATCATAGGCATTTATGGTTAAGATCCAGCAAACAGATTGCTATATTAAAAATTCGGCACCGGATTGTAAAAGCTATTAGAGATTTTTTTGATGGCAAAGGATTTACTTTAATGGATCCTCCTATTTTAACACCCAATGCAGTTGAAGGCACTTCAACACTATTTGAAACAGATTATTTTGATTTGGGAAAAGCATATCTAACACAATCCGGGCAGCTTTATGCTGAAGCTGGAGCTCTTGCTTTTGGTACTGTTTATACATTTGGTCCGACATTCCGTGCAGAAAAATCAAAGACAAGAAGACATTTAACAGAATTCTGGATGGTTGAACCGGAAGTTGCTTTTGCAGATTTAAACGATGATATGGATCTTGCTGAAGAATTTTTAGAATATGTTGTACAGACAGTGCTCAAAGAAAAAGAAGAAGATTTAAAAGTCCTGGAAAGGGATACATCAAAATTACAAAATGTAAAACGACCTCTTCCGAGAATTTCTTATGATGAAGCAGTCGAAATTCTGAAAAAAGCAGAAGTAAACTTTGAATACGGAAATGATTTTGGCGGCACTGATGAAACAGTGATATCGGAAAATTTTGATAGACCTGTAATGGTTCATAGGTATCCTGCAGCAGTTAAAGCATTTTACATGAAACGTGATCCCGAAAATGAAAACCTTGCTTTAGCTGTTGATGTTTTAGCTCCGGAGGGTTATGGTGAAATTATCGGCGGAAGCCAGCGTGAAGATAATTTGGATGCTTTACTTGAAAGGATAAAAGAGCACAATCTTCCCCAGCAAGCTTTTGAATGGTACTTGGATTTAAGAAGGTACGGCTCGGTTCCTCATTCCGGTTTTGGACTGGGTTTGGAAAGAACTGTAGGATGGATATGCGGACTTGATCATGTTAGGGAAACAATTCCTTTCCCGCGAATGATTTACCGTAATACACCTTGAACAGGAGTAAGAGCAAAGTGCAAGAGCAAGAATAGGAATTTTTCAAATGCATTTTGATCACGAAAAATTAATTGTATACCAGAAGTCTTTGGAATTTGTAAAATTAATTGAACCAATAATCCAGAGGTTTAAATATCATATAAGTGTTATTGAGCATCTTGATGAAGCATCAACTTCAATCTCACTGAATATTGCTGAAGGAACCGGGAAATATACTCCGAAAGATAAATGCAAATTTTTTGATATTTCGAGAGGTTCTGCACTTGAATGTGCCTCAGCTTTAGATATTCTAATTAGAAAAAAAAATATCTGAAGAAGAACATGTTAAAGGTAAAAAACTTTTATATGAAATTGTTTCAATGTTAATTGGATTAATTAAAAGTAATTCCAATAGAGTTTATGAAAATAATATCGATTATAACTCCGAAATCGAAAATAATTAAAAACTTGAACCAGGCTTCACTAAAGTTTCGCCTGGCAGGCTTGCACATGCACTTGCTCATGCACTTGCTCATGAACTTGTACTTACTCATGAACTTAAACTTGAACTTACGAAGATGTCTTTAGAACTAATATTATTTATAATTTTCGCAATAATTTCTGCAGTTTCCGCAGTCTTGATGATAACAAGGGTAAATCCAATCATCAGTGCATTATTTTTAATCTTAAATTTTGCTTCACTTGCCGGTTTATATTTACTGCTGAATGCCCAGTTTATTGCCGTTGCCCAGGTTATTGTTTACGCCGGAGCGATAATGGTTCTTTTCTTATTCGTTATTATGCTTCTAAAACCTGAGCATGAAAAAAAATTACTTGCAGTAAATAAAAATGTTAAAATATTCGCTTATATAGTTGCTGCCCTAGTCTTTCTTCAATTAGCATATATGATATTTTTTGCCAAACCATCTGTTAGTATGAATGCACAAGTCGCAGCAAGTATCCATGCGGGGACTATTGAAGCAATTGGTTTCGAATTGTATTCAAACTATATACTTCCATTTGAAGCAGCCGGATTTTTATTGCTCGCTGCTACAATCGGAGCATTAGTTCTAGCTAAAAAGAAATTCGAGTAGAGAGTATGACGATCCCGATAGAATATTATTTAATACTTAGCGCTTTTATGTTTGTCGTTGGTATAGCCGGAGTTTTAACCCGGAGAAATGCTATAATTGTTTTCATGTCGGTTGAACTCATGCTGAATTCTGCCAATTTAACTTTTATAACATTCTCATCTTATCTCGGAGATTCGGTAGGTCAGTTATTTGTTTTTTTTGTAATGACTGTAGCTGCTGCAGAAGCGGCTGTGGGACTTGCAATCATCATTGCATTATTCAGGAATAAATTAACTGTTAATATTGATGAAATAAATATTTTGAAATGGTAAAATTGTAGATAATTATTTAAAAATGACTCATCTTATTTATCTAACTATTTTATTGCCCTTTGCCGGTTTTTTATTTAACGGGCTTTTGGGTAGCCGAATTAAAAATGAAAAAGTAATCGGTATTATCGGCAGCGGTACTATCGGGTTATCTTTTCTTATTGTACTGGGTGCGTTTTTTCAAACTTTATCATTTCCGGTTAATGAAAGACAAACGATAGTAAATCTATTTACATGGCTGAATGTTGGAAATCTTCATGTTGGATTCGCTTACCAGGTCGATCAGCTTTCATTAATAATGGCATTAATTGTAACCGGAGTTGGATTTATTATTCATGTTTATTCAATAGGTTATATGCATGGTGATAAAGGATTCTGGAGATTCTTTGCCTATATGAATTTATTCATCTTCACGATGATGAATTTAATCCTCGCCGATAATTTTGTATTATTATTTTTAGGCTGGGAAGGTGTTGGTCTTTGTTCATATCTTTTAATTGGATTTTGGTATGATAAGAAATTTGAAAAAGGAACAACCGGTGATGCTGCAAAGAAAGCCTTCATTGTAAATAGGATTGGAGATTTTGGTTTCCTGCTTGGAATGTTTCTAATCTATTTAACTTTCGGAAGCTTAAATTTCAATGAAGTATTTTCAAAAGCTAATGTCCTTAATTTAGATACCGGTATTTTCAATTTAATTGCTCTCTTTTTATTTATTGGGGCAACGGGGAAATCTGCACAGATTCCATTATATGTCTGGCTTCCTGATGCTATGGCAGGTCCTACCCCGGTATCTGCTTTAATACATGCTGCAACAATGGTAACTGCAGGTGTTTATATGGTTGCCAGATGTTCAATCTTATTTGCATCTGCTCCGGCTGTTTTAACTGTTGTTGCTGTAATCGGAGTTTTTACTGCATTATTTGCTGCTACAATCGGTTTAGTACAAAATGATATTAAAAAAGTTCTGGCTTATTCAACTATAAGTCAATTGGGTTATATGTTTTTGGCACTTGGAGTTGGAGCTTTTACTGCAGGCATTTTCCATGTAATGACTCACGCTTTCTTTAAAGCTTTATTATTTCTCGGAGCCGGTTCAATTATTCATGTTATGCACGAAGAACAGGATATAAGACATTACGGCGGATTAAGAAAATATATGCCTCAGACCTATTTAACATTTTTAGTTGCATCTTTAGCAATTTCCGGAATACCGCCTTTATCAGGCTTTTTTAGTAAAGATGAAATTCTATGGTTCTCCTTTGCAAACGGAAGTTTCTTTTACTGGTTTATTGGAGCATTTACGGCTCTTTTAACCGCTTTTTACATGTTTAGATTATACTTCCTAACTTTTGAAGGTAAGGAGAGATTTGGGCACAATAAGCATCCGCATGAGTCACCAAAAGTGATGACAATTCCATTAATAGCTCTGGCAGTGTTATCGGCTATTGGCGGGTTTATAGGTATCCCTGAATTATTCTCCGGTGAAAATGGAAATTCTTTTCATAATTGGTTAGCTCCTGTTTTTGAAAATGCAGAAACTAAGTTAGCTATTTACGGAACGAATTCTCATACCGAAGAAATAATTTTTATGTTGATTTCCATTGCTGTTGCTGTAACCGGAATTTTAATAGCAAGAAATATTTATATTAAAAATATTTCAATTGCAACTAACTTTGTTAAAAAGTTTAAAGGTGTGTATAATCTTTTATTGAATAAATATTTTGTTGACGAAGGTTATGACGCTGCAGTTGTTAACCCGGTTAAAAAAGGTTCCGAAACAATCTTATGGAAATTTACCGATACAAATATCATTGACGGCATAGTGAACGGAACTGCTTCAATAATCGGAAATATTTCTTCGAAAATCAGGAAAATACAAACCGGAGTGACACAGGTATATGCAATAGTAATGATGCTTGGAATTCTTGCTGCTTTATTCTGGGTAATTTTTACTATTAAACCGTAGCTTTTTCCCAAAAAAATTTAGATGAAATAGTTTACAAATAATATGGAAAATAGTCATTTAATAACGTATTTATTGTTTGCTCCTTTGATCGGGGGATTTTTACTTCTATTTATAGGAAATAAAAAAGAAAACTTAATTCGCTATTTCGGTTTAGCAATTTCAATTTTAACTTTTATAATTTCGCTTATAATTTATTTTAATTTTGACTTAAACAATCCATCATTTCAATTTATTCACAAATTTGACTGGATAGAAAATTTACATATCAGTTATAATGTAGGTATAGACGGTTTATCACTGTTACTTGTTTTATTAACAACTTTTTTAACTCCTCTCACGCTAATATCCAGTTGGTCGAACATTCAAAAGAAGGTTAAAGAATTTACTTTTTTTATGCTTATGCTTGAAGTTGGTATGCTTGGAGTTTTTGTTTCCCTTGATTTGTTCCTCTTCTATATTTTCTGGGAAGCAATGCTTATCCCGATGTATTTTATAATCGGAATTTGGGGAGGGGATAACAGGATTTATGCTTCCGTAAAATTTTTCTTATATACTTTCTTTGGAAGCTTATTGATGCTTGTCGCAATTATCTGGCTGGCAGTTTATGCTTCCACACCTTTGGGGCATTTTTCAACTAACTTAGTTGAACTTTATAAAATTGGCCCGGAAGTTCCTCGGAATATTCAAAACTGGATGTTTCTAGCTTTTACTTTCAGCTTTGCTATTAAAGTGCCTCTTTTCCCTCTGCATACATGGCTCCCTGATGCTCACGTTCAAGCACCAACTGCAGGCAGTGTTATTCTTGCTGGAGTTTTATTGAAGATGGGCACTTATGGCTTATTAAGATTTTGTCTCCCGCTGTTTCCGCAAGCTTCAATTAATTTTGCACCGGTAATTTCTATACTTGCAATAATAGGAATTATATATGGAGCTTTAGTTGCTATGGTGCAAAAAGATATGAAGAAGTTGGTTGCATATTCTTCGGTAGCTCACCTGGGATTTGTTGTTCTGGGAATATTTGCTTTAACACAGGAATCGGTACAGGGTGCGGTTATACAAATGGTGAATCATGGATTATCCACTGGGGCTTTATTCCTTTTAGTAGGAATTATTTATGAAAGAACCCACACAAGAGAAATATCAGAATATGGAGGAATCGCAAAAATAGTTCCTATTTATGTTACATTTTTAATGATTGCATCTCTCTCTTCAATCGGCCTTCCTGGGCTTAACGGTTTTGTCGGTGAATTTCTTATTCTGCTTGGTTCATTTAAATCTGCTGTGCTTGATAGCTGGTGGTATACTGTATTTGCTGCTTCGGGAGTTATTTTTGCAGCAGTGTATCTTTTATGGATGTACCAGAGGGTAGTATTTGGTGAAGTTAAAAATCCCAAAATGAATGAATTAACCGATATGAATAAAAGAGAAATGCTGGTATTGATCCCTATCTTTATATTTATTGTCTGGATAGGAATTTATCCAAGTACATTTCTAAATGTTTCAAAACAATCTTCTAAAAAAATAATCGAACAAGTAATTACTCCAGAAAGGGCAAGTTTAAAGTAGGGAACTATGAACAAGTTAAAAACAATAATCCCGGTATTAATTTTCTTTGCAGTATTATTTTCTTCTTATCAAAACATATTTGCACATGAAATTATTAACAAAACAGTTCCTGATACTTTAAGTGTAGAAACAACACATGCAGCAATCCAGCATGAATTACCTCAAGCATTTATGATCGTTCCATTTATCATTTTACTTTTAATGATTGCGACAGGACCATTATTTTACAAACATTTTTGGGAACATCATTATCCGAAAGTATCAATTGTTTTAGGAGCCGTTGTTGTTCTGTATTATATTTTTTATTTAAATAATTATCACAGCTTGACACATACTCTTGCTGAATATATTTCATTTATAGCTCTGCTAAGTTCATTATTTGTAGCATCCGGCGGAATATTAATTAGAGTAGACAAGAAATCGACCCCGTTTGCAAATGTAATTTTTCTTTTAATTGGGGCTGTAATCTCTAATGTAATCGGAACTACCGGTGCTTCAATGCTTTTAATAAGACCTTTTATTAAAATGAACCGGGACAGGCTGCAGCCTTATCACATAATATTCTTTATTTTTATTGTAAGTAATGTTGGAGGTGCTTTAACTCCAATCGGAGATCCACCTTTATTTCTTGGATTTTTGAGTGGTGTTCCTTTTTTCTGGGTAATTCAAAATGTATGGCACATCTGGGTTCCCGCAATAATTCTAATTTTAGCTGTTTTCTATTTATTCGATACACTTAACAAAAAAGACGTAGATGTTGTTGAATACAGCGGCAAAATAGAATTTAAAGGGATGAAGAATTTAGTTTATCTTCTAATAATTATCGCTGCCGTTTTTGTTGATCCGCTTGTAATTCCGGGTGTTCCAAGTCTTGCTCCGTTACCTTTCGGAATAAGAGAAATAATTATGTTTGCTGTTGTATTTATATCATATAAACACGCCGATAAGGAAATTCTTAAAGCCAATGAATTTGACTTTGAACCGATTAAGGAAGTTGCATTTTTGTTTGTTGGTATTTTTGCAACTATGGTTCCGGCGCTGGAATTAATTGCGCATGAAGCCAATGTACTTGGCGATAAGTTAAATCAAGGTGTATTTTACTGGGCTACCGGTACATTATCGGCTGTATTAGATAATACTCCAACTTATATGAACTTCTTAAGTGCTGCAATGGGTAAATATGGTTTAAATGTTACCATTAAACAGGAAGTAATCAATTTTGTTAGAGTTGATGATATTTATTTAGTTGCTATTTCGGTAGCCTCCGTTTTCTTTGGAGCAATAACATATATTGGCAATGGTCCTAATTTTATGGTAAAATCTATTAGTGAGAGAGCAGGTATTGATATGCCTCCGTTCTTTACTTATGTAATAAAATACTCGCTTCCGATTCTTGTTCCGATTTATGGTATTATTTGGTTTATCTTTTTTAGATAGAGGAGAATTTAAATGAAAAAATTGGATGAAGTATTAGAGAACAAGATAAACGGTTTGTATTATAACAACCGGCTTATTCTTCCGTTTCATGTACATTTTCTTAAAGTTATAATTGAAAATGAAATAATAACTGATTTTTCTCCAAGCTCTAAAGGAATTTATATCAGGGAAGAAACGGATTTTACTGATGTATATTTTCTCGAATATAAACATCTGAAAGATGTAGTTTCAAAATATGAAACAATAAAAATGGTAGTTGTAGAAAAAGAAAAAAATGTCTTTGATTTTAATAATCATATAAAGTTGGCTGTTTATTTGGAAAATAAACATGTACTTAGAATAGAAAAAACTGACGAAGATATTTTATTTATCGAATAATTCAACAGAAGGTTTGTTTACATGTTCAATAATTTTCAAGAATTCTTGAATATACTGCCGCTTGTAATCTTAGGTGCGGGAATTTTAATTTCACTTATTATCGAAATGTATTTTAAAGAAAGTGAAAAGATCCTTTCCTGGATAACGATACTGGTTTTTCTGCTAGCTGCTTTCTATTCTTTAGCTACGGTAAATTCCGTTTCTATAGTAATGCAGAATATGCTGGCAACTGGCGGAAATGTAAATGTTTTTTATTTTATATTCTGTTTGGGAGCCGCGATAGTATCGCTTTTATCTATTGATTATCTTAAAAAATACGGAACTTATTACGGCGAGTATTACATTCTCCTGCAGTCTTCCGTGCTCGGTATGATGTTTATGGCCGGCGCAAAAGATCTCTTCATGATTTTTTTGGGGCTCGAATTAATGTCAATATGTTTTTATGCCTTAGCAGGTATAAATAGAAAGCGTTTATCTGCAAACGAAGCTTCATTAAAATATTTTTTATTGGGAGCATTTGCTACCGGGTTTATAGTATATGGAATTGCACTGATTTATGGTGCTGTACATACTACTTCAATTGAAACAATTATTTCCAAATTTGCTTCTCTAAAAGGAGATGTTTTATTTGTAACGGGTATTCTACTTTTCTTAATTGGTTTTTCATTTAAAATTGCTGCATTCCCGTTTCATATGTGGGTACCGGATGTTTATCAAGGAGCATCTACGACAATTGCAGGTTTATTTTCAACAGGTGGGAAAGCAGCAGCCTTCAGTGCAATAATTGCAACATTAAGTGCTGTGTTTAGCAATGTTCAGGTTCATAATTTATTTGAACCTTATCTGGCAGTCATAGCAGTATTCTCAATGTTATTCGGCAGTATCGTAGCTATTTCGCAAAATAATATTAAGAGAATGCTTGCTTATTCTTCTATTGCTCATGCGGGCTATATGATAATTGGTCTTGCGGCAGGAAATTATGACGGTATTGCTGGAATAATCTTTTATTTATCAGCTTATACTTTCATGAACCTTGGTGCCTTCGGAATAATTGCATTAATTGAAGGGGAGAATGAAACAAATCTTGATATAAATAATTATGCAGGTTTAAGTTCGAGAAAGCCTTTGCTTGCAGCACTGCTTTCTATATGTATGTTTTCATTGGCAGGAATTCCTCCGTTTGCCGGTTTCTTTGGAAAATATTATGTCTTTATTTCGGCAATAAAAGCTCATTTAACCTGGCTTGCTATTATAGGTGTTTTTTCCAGTGTGATCAGCTTATATTTTTATTTAAGGATTGTTGTTCTGATGTACTTTAAAGATTCCGCAGAAGAAATTAGTTTTGTGAACAGCAATACCGGGTTATTTGCTGTAGTCATTTCTGTATTACTTGTAATCGTTTTAGGAATTGCACCGGGCACATTTATAAGTTTAATTTCTTCATTCCTGTAGTATTACATTTGTATTGTTGATAAAAATGATTAATTTTTTATAGTTTTAATTAAAGTATGGTAAAATGTATAATAAATTTAAAGCAATAGTTTTGTTACATTTTCCATTTAACATATACCATTTTCCATATTAAAATATGATTCCTCTATTTTCTACAAAACAGGTAAGGGAAGTTGATAGCTATGCTATTAATAAGATAGGAATCCCCGGTATTGTTTTGATGGAAAATGCTGCCTTATCAATTTATAACACTGTTTTACAAAATTATGCAGGTCTTAATGTTTTTACAGGGCTTGGTTTTGCTTGTGGAAAAGGGAATAATGGTGGTGATGGATTTGCTGTGGCAAGACATTTTGCTAATAATGGTTTTGAGGTCTTAGTCATTTATTTAGGTTCTGAAGATGAAATGTCACCGGACTGTTTAGTTAATTATAGGATATTAAATAAGCTGTCAAAAGAAAATAAAAAAATTAAATTAAAAAAATATTCTTCCGGCCAGGATTTAAATCTTCTAAAAAATTGTGATATTATTTTTGATGGAATGCTTGGAAGCGGTATGGAAGGGAATTTGCGCGAACCATATAAATCCATAGTAGAATATTTAAATAAAATAGATGCTTATAAAATTGCAATCGATATTCCAACCGGGCTCGATTCTGACAGAGGTTCTGCCGGAACTGTTTTCGAATCTGATTTAACAGTTACTTTGGGCGAGTTTAAAGCCGGTTTATTTTTCGGTGACGGATATACTTATGCGGGGAAAGTTTTTAAAGGTGACATTGGTATAAATAATAGTTTTTTTGATAAATATAGTGTTAGTGAATTTTTAATCGAACCGGAAGATGCTTTAAATTATTTGCCTCAAAAAAGTAAATCTGCACATAAATATTCAGCCGGTAAAGTTCTAACGATTGCTGGCTCAACTAATTTACCCGGAGCTGCTGCCTTAAGTTCTAATGCTGCTTTGCATATTGGGGCCGGGGCATCAATTCTTTCATTCCCGGAATCTGCAAAGAATCTGGTACAAGCAAAACTCAGCGAAGTTATTGTCGAGTCTTTTAATGATAATGGGAGCGGAATTTTATCTGAAAAAAATGTAAGTGAAATTCAAAATCGTTTGGAATGGGCTGATGTTTTAACTATCGGCCCTGGCTTAGGAAGGCATGAAGAGACACAAAATGCAATTCTTAAAATAATAAAAGAAAAAAAATGCCGGCGAATGGTAATTGATGCGGATGCTATTTTTGCTCTGTCACAGGTAGACTATAAAAAGTATAATTTAAGAGAGTTTGTTTTTACACCTCATCATGGAGAGTTTGCTAATTTAATCGGGAAGAAATTAAGTGAATTAAAGAAAGACCTGCTTAAATATGGAAAAGATTTTGTGAAGCAGACAGGAGCATATCTTGTATTGAAAGGTGCTCCGACAATTATTTTTACACCTGCCGAACCATATGAGGCATTTATCAATACTACCGGCAATGCTGGAATGGCCAAATTTGGCACCGGTGATGTACTTACAGGGGTCTTAGCAGGTTTTATTTCACAATCAAAAGATGTCGAAAAGAGTTTAATATTAGGGGTTTACATTCACAGTCTAGCAGCGGATCTTCTCTTAAAAGATTTTTCCGAGTATGGTTATACTGCTGAAAATATTATTGCAAAATTACCTTCTGCCATTAATTTTCTAAGAGATTCAATTGTTTGACTTTATTGAAAAAAATAAAAAGAAATTAATATATTTTCCTTTAGTGGTTTACTGGTTTGTATTATTGGTTCTAACGACTCTTCCGGGAAAAGATTTACCGAAAACAGGTGTTAGTGATAAAATTGAGCACTTTACTGCATATTTCTTTTTGGGATTATTACTAAGTTTAACGTTATTGCTTCAAAATAAATATTACAAGATGAAAAAGTATTTTGTTGTTTTTTCAGGACTCATTATTGGCTTATACGCTGCTTTAGATGAAATTCATCAATTATTTGTACCGGGAAGAGATTGCGATATCTTAGACTGGACTGCAGATATGATTGGCGCTAGCTTAGGTATTTTATTAATTATTTTTCTAATAAAAATTTTTCAATATAATCATAAATCCCAATTAAATTAGAAATATTTTTCATTATATTAACAAATAAATTTTTTATATTTATTAGGAACCCCAAATAAATTTTTAAGTATAAATTATGCACTTTTGGTTTGACAAATGAAACATCATTTGTTAAATTACTTTATATAAAAAGCTATTAGGAGCGAAAAAATATGGCATTGGTAAAAAGTCCGAAAGCAGATTTAAGGGCAAAATATAAGCAAACATTCGAGGTTAGTTTAATAATTTCCTTAGTGTTTCTTATAGTGGCATTTAAATTTTTCCCGAATATCAGGGAACAAAAGGTTGCTCTTGAAGGTCCGCAGGAATTAATTAATATGGAAGATATTCAGCAGACAAGGCAGGAAAATAGACCACCGCCTCCTCCGAAACCTCCAATCCCGATTGAAGCTCCGTCGGAAGACGTTTTACAGGATATAGAAATTCAAAGTACCGAGCTTGATGTTAATGCAGAGGTTGCTGCTCCGCCGCCTCCAAATGAGGAAAAGAAGGTGGATGAAGAACCTCAATATTTCGTTGCAGTTGAAGAAATGCCTGAACCGATCGGTGGAATTGCTGCAATTCAAAGTAAAATAGTTTATCCTGAAATTGCAAAAAGAGCAGGTGTTGAAGGTAAAGTTTATGTTAAAGCTTTCGTTGATGAAAACGGAAATGTTACCAAAGTCGTAATTCAGAAAGGTCTGGGTGCAGGTTTAGATGAAGCAGCCATGAAAGCAGTTAAAGAGACTAAGTTTAAGCCTGGTAAGCAAAGAGGCAAGCCGGTTAAAGTTCAGGTTTCTATCCCGATTGTTTTTAGACTCCAATAAAATTTTGTTTGTCTGAACTTACTGCAAGGGCAGATCGAAGGAAGAAAATTGAAAATGTCACACTAAGCTTGTCGAAGTGTGACATTCAATTATTTTTAATCACTCACTTATTTCAAATACAAAAAAAATCATTTCTTTTCTGCTCCATTCATTCATATTAACAAAGTTACCTAACACACATCATTGTTCTCATGATGGAACTAAAGACTATTAATTAAGTATCTACTCTATAAATATCATTTTTAAAATAGATAAAAAAGGGTGGTAGATAAAAATGGCTTTGATTAAAAGTCCAAAAGCTGATTTAAGAGCTCAATATAAGAGTGCATTGGAGTTAAGTCTTATTGTTTCGCTTACTGTTTTAATTTTATCCTTTAAATATTTTCCGAATGTTAAAGAGACAAAAACAATATTGCAGGCTCCTCAACAATTAATTAATTTACAGGATATCCAGCAAACCAGGCAGGAAAATAGACCGCCACCCCCTCCGAAGCCACCAATTCCGATTGAAGCTCCTTCCGAAGATGTTTTGCAGGATATAACTATGCAGAGTACTGAGCTTAATCCTAATGCCAATGTTGCTCCCCCGCCTCCGCCTCCTAAAGAAGAAAAGAGTACGAGTGAAGAACCCGAGTATTTTGTTGCAGTTGAAGAAATGCCTGAACCTATTGGGGGAATTACAGCCATTCAAAGTAAAATAGTATATCCAGAAATTGCTAAAAGAGCCGGTGTTGAAGGTAAAGTTTATGTAAAAGCTTATGTTGATAAAAAAGGAGATGTTACAAAGGCAGTAATACTAAGAGGAATTGGTGCGGGATGCGATGAAGCCGCTTTAAAAGCTGTTAAAGAAACTAAGTTCAAGCCTGGCAAGCAAAGAGGGAAGCCGGTTAATGTCATGATTTCTATCCCGGTTGTTTTTAAGCTTCAATAATCTTAAGGCATCTTATTGATGCCTTTTTTATTTTGACTCTGTCAAATTATCTCAAAATTCACATATCCAAAAAATTAGGCAATTTCTAATTTTAATTAAGATCAAGAATTATTGTTATATTTGTAAAAGACAACTTAATGGTCAGATAATATGTTTAAATACAATTTGCTTCCCCAAATTTATAATAGCATAGTATGCTAAATCATTACTAATAATTTGGTTAAATTTTAAGAAATTTTGTTAATCCAAATGAGTAAAAATGTTAAGGAATAATAAAAAATGGGTTATAGTAATAGTTACAACTTTATTGTTGTTGAATTTATTTTTTATTTATGTTATAAAATATAAGAATCAAAATTTATCTCTATCGCAATTCCGGTTTTTTCTTGTTGGAAATATCCTAAACTTGATATTTATTGTTATATTGATAATTGCAGTTATTTTCTATTCAATAAAAAAGAGCATTAGATTTAATGGTTTTCTCCTTATAACTTTTTCAATAATTATTTCATTACTTTTAATTATCGCATCAATCAGTACAATTATTCCACTCCCTGCATTTAAAATTTATATTTTTGCTCATCCTTTCAACAGAATTATAATCGGGGCTTTATTTTTTATTTATCAATTTGCCCAGATTATTTTAATAACATATTTATGGTTGGTAATCTTTAGAACGGAAAACCCGATTATAAGTTCAATAATCGATTCGATAATTATATTTACAGGGTTGTTTATATTCACATTTTTATATTCAAATTTTCAAAAGAGCAATTTAAATTCATTAAATTCAAAGATGAAAGGAAAAAGTGTAGCTGTTGTTTTAGGTGCTGCCGTTTGGTCTCATAATAAACCGAGTCCGAGCCTGGAAGCAAGAGTAAATAAAGCGGTGGAGCTGTATAAAGACAGTATAGTTGATCAAATACAGCTTACCGGAAGCAATGCTCCCGGCGAATTAAGCGAGGCAAGAGTTGCATTTAATTATTTATTAAAGAAAGGTATTGATCCAAAAAATGTTTGGCTGGAAGAAAAGACAACATCTACTTCCGAGCAGATTCATTTTATTAAAAATGATTTAATCAAGAAAAGAAAAGTAAACAATATTATCCTTATATCTGCTCCTTACCATTTAGCACGGGTAGAGCAGATATGCAAATTTTATAATATCAAAGCATATGATGAAGCTTCGGATATAATAATGAGTACGGATAATAAAATATATAATTATGCACGGGAGAGTATCGCTCTTTTAGCTTTTTGGTTGTTTGCTCTTTAGAAAAAGAATTTATTAATGTTGTAATTTTATTATGATTAAAATATTTTTTTATTTACAATTATGTTCGTTTTAAAATAATTTCTATATGTTGTTCTTTGTTAAGTGAGGTTATATGCCGCAAGTTTTTAAGAGAAGGATTGTTAGGGAAAGAGTGCTACAGGTACTTTATGCGTATGAAATGAATAATCAAAACCTTGATTTTTTAGAAAAGGAAATTCTTGTAGATATACCCGATAAAATGGATGAAGATTTTGCTCATAATCTTATTAATAGGGTTTTGGTCAATTATAAAGAATTGGATAAAATGATAAAGCAAAGGGTTAACAATTGGGAAATGAACCGTATTGCCTTAATTGATAAAATTCTTTTAAGGATGGGAATATGTGAGCTTTTGTATTTCTCTGACATTCCTCCTAAAGTATCAATTAATGAAGTTATTGAAATTGCCAAAGTATTTAGTACGGCAAGCAGCGGAAAATTTATTAACGGTATTCTGGACGCTGTTCTTTCGGAACTTAAAAAAGATGGTAATTTAAACAAAACTGGAAGAGGCTTACTGGAAGAAACTATCCACCAGCCCCCTGAAACCCCCGGTAAATAAATTGAATCTTAAATACACCCTATGTTAAAAGAAAAAAGCAGGATTTTTATCTGGACATTATTTGATTTTGCAAATACTGCTTTTTCAGTTATTATAGTTACTGTTATCTATTCCAAATATTTTTCTAATTATGTCGCCGGCGGGCAAAAGTGGATTTGGGGATTAGCTGTAAGTGTTTCTATGGTTATTGCTGCACTATTTAGTCCTCCCTTGGGTGCTATTGCTGATGTATCAAGAAATAGAAAAAGATTCCTGCTGCTGTTAACACTTCTTTCAGTTACTTGTACTTCCTTTATGTTCTTTGTTCAAAAAGGAGATATACTTTTGGGGTTTGTGCTGTTTGTTTTTGCCAATATTGGTTTTGAGGGTGGGCTTGTTTTTTATGATGCATTTCTTCCAAATCTAACTGATAAAAAAAATTTTGGAAGAGTATCGGGTTACGGCTTTGCTATGGGTTATGTGGGAGCATTAGTTGTTTTAATAATTGTAATGTTTTTATTACATCCTCAAACATCCCCGGATTATTATTACTACATAAGGTTGTCTTTTGTTGTTGCGGCTGCATTCTTTTTATTCTTTTCTATCCCGCTTTTTTTATTTGTAAGTGAACCGAATGTTGAAAGAACCGTTAAAACTGATATCGTTAGAAGTGGCATCCACAAAAGTTATTCAACTTTAAAAGCAATATTTTTTCAAAGTAAATATCCTGCGGTATCCAGGTTTTTATTTGCATTCTTTTTATATAACGATGCAATAATAACAATTATTTCTTTTGCCTCAATTTTTGCCGCAAATATTTTAAAGATGAGTGATGATGAAATAATTTACTTTTTTGTTATTGTGCAGAGTACGGCAGTTGCCGGTTCTTTTATTTTTGGAATAGTATCGGATCATATCGGCCCGAAAAAAACCATAACTATAACTTTATTCATTTGGCTTGCTGTAGTGGTGGGAGCATTTTTCGTGAATACCATTTTTGAATTTTACATAATCGGATTATTAGCAGGTGCTTCCATCGGTTCATCGCAAAGCTGCAGCAGGAGTTTAATGGCTCTTTTAACTCCCAAAGATAGGGAAGCAGAGTTTTTTGGATTTTATGACGGGCTTTTCGGAAAATCTTCTGCAGTTGTCGGACCATTGTTTTACGGGATAATTTCGGATTTATCAAGCGATAGATTCGCTGCATTAGCAATCGGTTTATTTTTTCTTGCCGGGTTAATAATTCTGCAGAGAGTCGAAGTTCCGTTTATAAAAAACAAATCTAACCTTCGGAATCCAGCTTAATATGTTATTTAAAAATGGACTACTTTTTACTTTCCGGAAGTTGTCCCCTCCAAAGAAATTTCGGAGCAGAGGATTTCATTTTTAATTTATATCTACGCATTTTTATAGTTCAAAAACACATGTGGATTGTTTTCCATAATCCCTTTAGGGATGATATATTATTTCTAATTATCCTACAGCATATACACGGATTTTCCCGTCAGCTTTTCTTCATCCCAATTAAATGAAACTGATTTATCGGTTTTTCTTACCTCACATTTTTGATAATCACAAAACTTGCAGAGCTCCGGGACACAATAATCAAAATGGATTTTGATCTGGGAATTTGGGAATTGTTTTTCTAATAAATTCTGTATCTCATCTTCCTCGGAATGAGATTCCTGAATAGTAAAGTAATAGGGTAAAATTAGATGAAAATCAATAAATATTTTATCGCCGGATTGCCAGAATCTTAATTGATGGATATCGATCCAGTAATCTTTTTTATCAGAAACAATTTCATGGACTATTTTTTTCAAGATATTTATATCTGTCTCTGCCATTAAGCCCCCGACTGATTGCCGCATAAGCTTATATCCTGTAATAAAAATATTTAATGCAATAGCAATTGCAAACAGCGGGTCTAAAAGCTGGAATCCTGTTATCATTACCAGGCTAATTCCGATAATCACTCCAATGCTAGTATATGAATCGGTTAAGACATGTTTACCGTCTGCTATTAAAGTTAAGGAGTTTGTTTTTTTACCTCTTCTAACAAGATATGAACCTAAAAGTAAGTTAACTCCGCCTGCAATGCTTACTACAATTACTCCTATATTTAGTTGCTTTAAATTAGTTCCTTTTATAATATCCATCGCTGCTGTGAAGATGATAAAAATAGCGGCAACAATTATTAAAAGCCCTTCTATTCCTGCAGAAAAAAATTCAATGTTTCCATGCCCGTATAAATGAGATTTATCGGCAGGCTTGGAACTTAGAATAATACTATACAATGCCATCGAAGTTGCTAAAACATGAACTACCGATTCTGCTGCATCCGAGAAAATTGCTGCTGAACCTGTTAATAGGTAGGCACCCATCTTGGCGAAAAACATTCCTATGCCGACTGTTAAAGAAATTACAGCAGCTTTTTTCTTTAAGCTATATTCATTTAACATTAAAATGCCCCCTCATAAATTCTTAATATAAAGTTAATAAACTAATTACAATAATTGTAATACATTTTTAGTGCTCATAATAAATTGTTTATTTCACTTCTATTCAAAATAATTATTAAATAAAAAATTTGTTGGGAAAAATTAAAAAAATCGATTGTTTTTTTTAACAAAGGAATTCATATCTGAAAAACCGACATATATAAAAAACTTCAAAAAAGCCTGGAATGGAATTTTAATCTTGGACATCTATTCACCATCTAAAGCCATAAGTATAATTATAAAACAGTAAA
>CAYUVK010000073.1:0-25187 GCA_964448105.1 uncultured Ignavibacteriaceae bacterium | reverse complement strand
TAGAATATCTTTTGGGACCTTTCCAAAACACTTTCCGAACCTTTACATAAAAATAGACTTTCGAAATTGTAATTGTTCCAGCCACCATTATCAAGAATGATTAATATATTATTAAATTCTGTTCCTTTAGTTTTATGTTGCGTTGAAAATGGAGTTTTACCTTCTAAATAATCATACAACTTTTGAAATTCACTGAATTTTACATACTTGACACGATTATATAAATATTCATGTTCTTTTTTAAATTTTTCAATGTTATCATCAATTAAACAGATTCCTTTTTCATTAGCAAGATTTATTATCTCTTCGATCGTTTTCTCACCAACATTTATTAATTCTTCTATATTATCTTTAAGTATTTGTTTGTCATTTATAGTTTTAATTTGAGTTCTGTAATCTGTTGCTCTTAAAAATTCATTATACTTTTTGCTTTTATATAATGAAATATTATTTTGAATTTTAAAAAGATGTTTAATTAGGTTATCTCTTCTAGAGCCTTTTTTGTTTATATCTTCTTCATTTTGTTTTTTATCATCAAGTAATTGGTCTTTATCTATATATTGTTTGCTTATATTTTCATAATTAGCATTTAAAGCAAAGGTATATAATTCAGCATTATTATTGATAAAATCTTGCATTGTGTTAGTAGGTAGAACTGCCCTTAATTCTCTTCCGCTCCTACCTTGTTTCAATATATTAATTACTTCTCCAAATGTTTTTTGAGAATAATCTTCTTCTATATTATGATCTTTTATATATTTTCTAATTCTATCTTTATATTTAAGGATATAATCTTTATCATAAATATCCATTAAAGTTCTGAATCCAGCTTTATCTGCAATTAGATTATGTGTTAAGTTCAATTCTTTCGTATCTTTTGAATTAGAGAAATCCCACACCATATTCTCGGTTAAATAATTCTTGATCCTTTCAACATTGCCATCATCTGAATAGATAAACTTTATATCTCCTTCCTTTATTCTACCGTCTATCATGTTAGGAGCATCCCTATCATTTGAAGGCACTTGTTGTAAACTATCGGTTCTCAATTTGTTCGCCAAATCAATTACTCTTTTTGGATTTCTTCTATTTTGTTCTCTTTTCACTTCTTTAACTTTATCTTTTGTATCTCCTTTATATGAATCCAGGTTACCTATACCATCATCATATATAGATTGCATCGCATCACCAAAAAATCCTACAATACTTTGTTTTTTACTTTTTAAGAAATGGTCAAGAAAAGTTTGTATAACAACTTTATTGGTATCTTGGTATTCGTCAATGAAAATAAATTGATATCTGTCTTTTACTATATCGCTAAGCTTTGAATAATTCTCAAACATATAACTTGCTATAATCAGAAGTTCATCGTGCGAAATTATTCCTTCTTTTAGCCTTAAATATTCTTTGTATTGAATACCATCCTTCAAGTTATCAAAAAAGTTATCAGGTACAATATCTAAATCAGAAATTTTGATCTTAGTTTCATTCTCATTATTCGCAAGACTAATGATTGATGTTCTGAGTTCTTTTTGAAAATGTTTAATATTATCCCATAAGAAGTCATGTATAGTAGAAACATTTAAATTTAAATGATTGACACGTCCTTCGATTTCTTTAACTGCAGCATTTGTATAAGTCATACAAGCTATTTTTGAAGTTGGATTTTCTAAAATTACTTGTTTTATTACCTGAACTAAGCAGTATGTTTTCCCGCTACCAGCACCTCCACTAAGTAAGAAATTTTGTTTATTATCAATGAATTGAAGTATCGCCTGTACTTCTTTTTCTAGCACTAATCTGCTTTCAACCATAATAACCCTTCTTTAATATAACCGGGTATTTCCCAATTACTAAATTCTTCATTACTATTATATATTATATCTAAAGCAAAGTGAGTTTTCTTTTTGACACATCTCTCGGCTAAATCATAAGCATCTTTAGTTGGCTCTTTAAATAGTGTTTTGTTTTTTATTCCTTCGAAATTATCAATTTGAGATATAATAAATTCTTTATTAATATGTATAAATGCGTCCTCAAAACTTCTCGCGTTGTATTCATTTTCATTTGTTTGATATACAAGACAAAGATTGCCTTTTGCTTCATTGATCCATTTTCCATTAACTTTATTTAATAATTTGTTCTCAAATTTATATTCTTTTAAAACTGTCAAAGATGGATTATTAAAGAAAAAAGATATGGCAGCATTTGAATAATTTTCTCCTTCTATAACTTTGCAGCCATTACCACTTTCATCGACTGTGTCTATATCCGTAATTATTAATGATTTTATACCTATAAATTCTATAAATTTTTCAAAAATGTGGGCGTATGCACCTACTTCCACAATAGAAATATTTTGAGAAAGTAATGGAAGATTCCTACCTATTTCATTATTCTTTTCATATTTCCTTTTTTCTTCTTTATCAATTTTTTTCATCATAGTTGGTAATAAAATTCTTTCTGTATCCCCTTCAATCAATATGGCTTTATCAGCAAAAAATATTTCAGCTCTACTTATAGTTAAATATTGTTTCAAAAATTGATATTGTGTAAGATTTGATTCGTATTCTTTTTTAAGATCTTTAAGATTTTTTGACACCACTTCAATATTATTCTCTCTTTTAAGATATTTTATATCATTAAATTCACTATCAGCTACTATATGTGCAGAATGAGTACTTATTATATATTGAAGGGGTCTATTTTCTCCATCTTCCCATTTTATCCCATCACTGAGGAGATTTTTAATATTCTTAATAAATACATATTGCATTTGAGGATGAGTATGTACCTCTGGCTCCTCGATAAAAAATAAGTTAATGTCTGATGGTTTTTTATCTTTTTCTCCTTTAAATTCCTGTATCTTTATATAAATTTCAAAAATCATACTAATTAAATTCATGTAACCTAAACCATTGTAGTACTCTGGTAATTTATTATCTTTGTCATGACTATAAACAACGGTGGTGTTACCTTTTAATAGTTCACGATGTTGTAGTGTTGAAATTATTTCTATTATAGATTCATTCTCTTTCACTCCTCCAAATATTTTTACTTTATTTACTATTTCTTTAAATATTTTCGTATAAATTTTACTTAAATTGCTGTCTGTACCTCCCAGTGTATCTTTAAAGTCATCAATTGCTTTATTTTGTTCTTCACTTGATTCGCTTATTTCATAAATTCTTGAAGTTTGACTTGAAAGTGTTTTATCTGGATCTTTATTAGAAACATCTCTTCTTGCACTTATGTATTTGAAGTTCACTATTTCTTTTATACTGATCTTTTCAGAATCTAAATCAATGAAATTAGACTCCTTCACTTGTCCAGATGACTTATCAAATTCAAAAGAATATTTTCGAGGTTTGAAATAGTGAAGATTTTGTTTTATAAATTCAAAAGTATTTTTTTCTTGATAATCTTTTTTCTCTGCCTTCTTCTCAGTTTTTTTTTGGTTTTCCTTAATCTTAAAATCTTTATAGTCTAATCTTATTTTTTCATAATCAATAAAATTTAATGAATATTCGAATCCCAATATTATGATATTATTTTCTGGGTCTAAATCCATCATAACTCGACTTATATTCGATAAACCATCATTTTCATCATAACTAATAAAAAGCTTTAGTTTAATGCCATAATCTTTATAACTATCTTCAGTAATAATATTATCATCTTCGATAATTCTCTTTAGTTCTTGTTTAAATTCAATGTTAAAATCATCAAATGTAAATTTCGATGGTGAGTTTAAGAACTTTTCTAGCGCTAAAAGGATAGAAGTTTTTCCGGTATTATTTTTTCCAATTATTAATGATAATTCGTCTTCAAGATCAATTATTAAATTTCTTAAAAGACGAAAATTTTCAATTTCAATCTTATATATTTTCATATTAATATGAATAATTTTAAATAATTAGTTGACAGATAAATGTTTAAGAATTTCATGAATAAGAAATTTTTCAATTTCTAGGATTTAAACTTTAAGCAAAAAAAGATAATATATGTTTGGAAAATTCCATGCATAAATTTGAATTCTTTATTACATTGCATCCCGATTGGAAGCCGTTTTATCGTCCCAATTAAGAGAACGTTTTCAATGAACCACTGAAAATCCGAATGGATTGTAGGTGGTGGAATTATTGACCCATAGAGTAAATACTTCAGGGGTTTTTATTTGGAAAAATATACAATTCTATATTTTTGTTGACTTGCTTTTAAATTCAA
The DNA here is from genome assembly GCA_964448105.1 of uncultured Ignavibacteriaceae bacterium. Classification (GTDB taxonomy): domain Bacteria; phylum Bacteroidota; class Ignavibacteria; order Ignavibacteriales; family Ignavibacteriaceae; genus CAVQBP01. The sequence continues at coordinate 20,960 of CAYUVK010000073.1, read as the reverse complement.
GTTATTCCTTCTGTTTTAGGATTTACTATTCATATTGAACATATATTTTAGCGGATAATGCAAGACTGGTAAATTTTACCCCTCTAAATTTTATGATGTAAGCAAATTATAAATAAATAGAATAATATAAAAGAGATTGTTATAGAATTTTGACCTAAATTTTTCTTCTGTAGGAATCATTCATTTAATCAATAAAACTTAACCTTTATAAGTACATTGGCATCTCTCCCCTTATCATCGAGACAGGTGATTTTTATTTTTTCCTTGTTCGGTTTGAAAAAAAGATTTTTTCCCGGAGCTGATTTTTTATAATATCGGTCATTAAGGTACCAATAGATTTCTTTTACACCTGATCCGCAAGCTGCTTGAAGCAGAATTTCCTGGTTGGAATCCTCTTCTATAAAATATTCATAATCCTTCGATGGGGAAGTAATGATAGGACCCTTTCCGCCAAATTTAATTTGACAATCCGGGTTATGTATTGGAACTTGTTTAAATGCAATATCATTTTGCATATACCAGAGTTTCAATTGGGGATCATAAAAAGGATAGTATTCTTTTTTATAACCGCTCTTCGGCAAACATCCCGGGCAATATTCAAGTGTACCGGATAAGTTAACATAAACTTCTTTATAAAGATCACAATATTTGCTGAGTGAACAATTTACAATATAATAATCTTGAACTGTATGAGAACAATTTTTAGTCGGCAGTAATCCGGTTTCCGCACATACTTCTCTAGTTAAAACACTACCGGGCTTTTTGAACCAGCTTTTATCCTGTCCGACATCAATTGAATTAAATAGATCAAATAATAAAGGGACCGCCATTTCACTTCCTGATAAATATGGCGAACCTTTTCCATTAAAATTTCCAATCCACACGCCGATTGTGTATCGTGGATTAAAACCGACAGCCCAGGCATCTCTTTTCCCGTAAGAAGTTCCGGTCTTCCAGGCAATTTTAGGGAGCCTTGTTAAATCGAGAAGATCGTTCGGAAAATCCGGCCTGTAATTATTTGATAAAATATCTGCAATTAAAAAGGCAGAGCTTTCGGATAATATATTTGTACTTTTAATATTTTCTTTTTTGTATAAATAATTTAATTGATGAAGCTTTCCGCCATCAGCAAAACAGGAATAAAACCTTGTCAATTCTTCTAGTGTAACTCCGCAGCCGCCGAGAATAGTAGATAGTCCAAGAATATTTTTTTGTGCGTTTATTTCTTTAAATCCTCCCCTGCCAAGAAATTCCAGGAATTCATGAAACCCCGATTCCTGAAGCAGTCTAACTGCAGGTATATTTAATGAATTCATCAATGCAAATTCTGCAGTAACATCACCTCTGAATTTCAAATCATAATTTTCCGGATTATAACCGCCAAAATCTGTTGGAATATCGAGTAGCTTCATTTTTGGTGTTAGAATCCCTTTATTGAAAGCATAAGCATATAATGCCGGTTTTAAAGTAGAACCAGGAGAACGAATCGAAATAACTCCATTCACCTGTCCTGAAGAATTGTAATCATAATAATCTGCAGAACCGCAATAACCAACAACAGAAGAATTTTTATTATCTATTATTAATACCGCACCGTTAGTGATGCTTTTTGTCTTTGCCCTATTTATATAATTATATAACAGTACTTCTGCTTTTTGCTGTATACCGGGATCAAGAAAGGTTTTGATTTCAGTGCCTCTATAATTTTCATTTATATAATTGCAGAAATGAGGAGCGATAAATTTTCTTCCGTACCGGTTTGAATTCAAAGATTCATTCAATGCATCATCTAAACTCGAAGCTGAAAATAATTTTTCTTTTTTAAATTTTCTGATCCAAAAATCTTTCTTTTTTAATGTGTTTTTAATATTTAAATCCAATCTTAAATCATTCGGATCATTTGGAATTACCATCAAAGTTATCGCTTGAGCCAGGCTTAATTTGGACGGTGGTCTGTTAAAATAAAAATATGATGCAGCTTTCACCCCTTCAATATTCCCTCCGAATGGAAGCAGGCTTAAATACATTCCCAGTATTTCTTTTTTGCTGTAATGAATTTCAAGCTGTAAAGCTCTGAGCATTTCAATAAACTTATTTGAATATGTCCTTTCCTTTGGGTTTAAAAGCCTAACAACCTGCATTGTAATCGTGGAAGCGCCGGAGACTCTTTCTCCTCTTATAATATTTGAAAATAATGCCCGGGCTACTGCAATAGGATTAACTCCCAAATGCCAGTAAAACCATTTGTCTTCTTTATTAATGATAGCTTTAATAAGTTCAGGAGAAACTTCATCTAGTTTTGTCTGCATCCTCCATTTGTCGTCCGGGGAAAGGTAAGCAGTTAATAAGGAACCGTCTTTTGCAGTAATAACTTTGGAAAATGATTTTTCAACCTTGGGCGGGAAAATAAGATCTAATAAAAAGAGTAAAACGATAATGCTGAGTAGAGTTATTAGATATTTCTTAAATATTCTTTTCTTCATCTTACGCTGATACCGGATACCGGATACCGGATACCTGATGTTATCTGGGAGCAAGTATCCGGCATCTTAGATTTTCCTTCTTAATCCTAATATGTCACCCCTACCGGGGTTGGTTTTTATTTTTAATTATTTGATTAATAATATTTCACACCTAAAGGTGTTCTTTAAAACAATTCATTCAAACTTATGCAATCTTTTCAAACCGGGCAGTAAAATGCCTTAACATTGGTGCTTGATATGTAATGCTGTAACCTTTTAATGAATTACGTTTCCTAAAAACTTCAAGAATAATTTCCAAAACATAATCGATATGACTCTGAGTATAGACTCTTCTTGGGATTGCAAGCCTCACAAGCTCCATTGGCGGAGGAATTAATTTCCCGTTTTTATCATATTTGCCGAACATTACGCTTCCGATTTCAACACCTCTTATGCCGCCTTCAATGTATAATTCACAGACAATCGATTGTCCCGGAAATTGTTCAGGGGGAATATCTTGTAAAAACCTTTTTGCATCAATATAAATTGCATGTCCTCCAGGAGGTTCAATAATAGGTACTCCGGCATCAACCAGCTTTTCACCTAAATATTCAACACTGCGAATTCTATACTGAAGATAATGTTCATCAAGAACTTCTTCCAGACCCTGTGCAACAGCTTCAAGATCTCTTCCGGCTAAACCGCCGTAAGTTGGAAATCCCTCTGTAACTATTAAAAGATTTCGACACTGCATAGCGAGATCATCATTATTTAAAGCAAGAAAGCCCCCGATATTTGCAAGTCCATCTTTCTTAGCACTCATGGTTGCACCGTCAGTATAAGAAAACATCTCCTGTGCGATTTCCAAAACAGATTTTTCGGCATAACCTTTTTCTCTTTTCTTTATGAAGTAAGCATTTTCTGCAAACCGGCATGCATCTAGAAACAACGGTATATTGTGCTTTTTACAAACTTCTTTAACCTCCCGAATATTTTGCATTGAGACCGGCTGCCCGCCGCCTGAATTATTTGTAACGGTTATCATTACTAAGGGAATATTTTCACTACCTTTTTCATTAATAAATTTTTCCAGCTTTTCAACATCCATATTGCCCTTAAAATCTGCTCTAATTTCAGGATGTTTCCCTATTTCATTTAAAAAATCATTTGCTTCTGCACCTGTAAATTCAATATTAGCTCTTGTAGTATCAAAGTGTGTATTGTTCGGAATATATTTCCCAGATCCTCCAACAATAAAAAAAAGAATTTTTTCCGAAGCTCTCCCCTGGTGTGTTGGAATAATATACTTCATCCCGGTAATTTTTTTTACAACAGATTCGAAGCGATAAAAGCTTTTTGAGCCTGCATAAGATTCATCTCCTTCCATAATGCCGGCCCATTGCTTTGAGCTCATTGCAGAAGTACCGCTATCGGTCAGTAAGTCTATTAAAACATCATCTGCATGAATAAGGAAAGGATTATAACCTGCTTCCGATAAAATTTTTTCTCTTTCTACTTTTGTTGTAAACCTAATTGGTTCAACAGATTTTATTTTGAACGGTTCTATTATAGTTTTCATAAAAATTGAATTATTTTGAATTATTTTTACTAATTAAATTGCAGCTAATAAAAATTTTTATTGCCTTTAAAAAAAAGTATAAATAATTTAACTATGTTCAAAATAACTTCTGGAGGGTAAATGGATAGTAATAGTACAAATTATACCGATTCACCAAATTCTTCACCAAGTCCCGAGATCCAGGAAACAGAGTTAAGTCATTCTGATAAAATTGCAGGTATTTTTACTGAACCGGCTAAAACCTTCGAAACCACTGCAAAATTTCCTCTTAGAACTGTTGATTGGATTTTACCAATAATTATACTTCTCGTACTCTCGATAATATCTCAATTTATCTTGTTCAATAATCCTGAGATAAGTTACCAAATGCAGCAAAAGCAAAGAGAAGCTGTTCAAAAAATGGTGGATGAAGGAAAAATTACTCAAGAGCAAGCTGATAAACAGTCCCAGTTTATGTCTGGTTCTGCAATGGCAATAATACGTTCGGTGTCAACATTAATATTCGGATTTATATTTTTTCTGATAATTACCGGGATATATTTCTTATTCTGTAAATTTGCTTTAAAAGGGGATGGCAATTATGTTTCTGCATTGGTTGCAAACGGACTGACTTCTTATATTGCCATGATACAAATTATCCTGGCAACTGCAGCAAGTATAATTATGGGAAAATGGGTGCAGGATATAAGTGTAACTTCTCTAATTGGAATGGAAAAATCATCAATTGGAGGATGGCTACTATCTTTTGTTGACGTTATAACCATTTGGAGTTTTGCTGTTTTAAGCATCGGGCTTGCTAAAATGTTTAAATCCAAAACAACAGTCAAATATTTTATTTTAGTATTTGGTTTGTGGTTTATCTGGAAATTACTCGTTTTCAGTTTAAGCAATGCAATCCCGTTCTTAAAGAATTTTTAGAAAAATAATTTATTCTGCTTAAACAGATTTGAAAAATACTGGTACTAGATATTTGAGAATGTCATACTGATTTCATAAAAGTATGACATTTTAATCATTCTCGGTTTTTCCATCTGCACTGCAGATAGACAAAACTATGAGTAAAAAATTTGTGATTAATGATTACTCAGCCGAAATACTAAATGGATTTCTCTTGACATTAGTTATTCCGCTTCATAATATAAGACCATTCGAAAACCTTTCTTTTATGTGAGTAAGTATACTGCATTCAAAAAACTGTTCTTATATAAAATAAGCCTTTTTAAAATGATTTTTTGAAACAATGTGAATAGACTATTTCTCAACTGACTGTGGATAAATTTTTAATGTATTTTGTTATGTTTTAATGATTTAACAGGCATTATTAATAATTGAAGCAATATTTTTTTCAATTTAATTAATAATTCAAATTACACATTTGTCATATTAAATCAGCATTCTCGGAACAGTTTCCTGGAAGCTTATATAAATTCTATTATAAAAAATAAACAAGGAGTGACTAACCCCGAAGATTAACTTAAGATAATAACATATAAAAAATTGTTAAAGAAATAATTAAATGAAAAAATGAGAAATATTTAACTGGTGCTGTAAGAAAATATTTATTAACAAACTGAAAGGCTAAAAAGATGAAGCACAGGAATGGTGATTCTGCAGTAATGGAAGAAAAAACAAAGAGGAAAAAAACTCCGGCAAAAAGTGTTTCTCATGTCGGTAAACAGGGAGATTCATTTTTAATTAAAAGGGCTTCCGATAATTCAGACTTCTGGATTAAGATAGTTGATTTTTCCACAAAAAAAAGAAAGCCCATAATGAAGAAAGGCGCTGTTAAGAAGAAAGAAGCCGGTATTGTACCAATTCATGAAATAGATATATCTCTAAAAACAAAAAAAACTGCAATGGCAGGAGAAGATACACGTTACCATGGACCTGGTGATGCTCCTTCTACCGACACAATAAGTAATGGCGGAGGGCCGAAGATTACAAACATAAATGTACACCTGTTATTATGGGGTTCCCAATGGCTTCAAATTACAAACAATCCATCTGCCGGCACTGTAGTTAATGCAATTGATTCAATTCTAACCGGACCTTACCTTAATTCACTTAATCAATATGGCGTTGGACGCGGACAATTGGTTGATGCTTTTATAATCACTTCACCTAATCCTAATAATCCTTTTTCCGAAAGTGATGTTTCGGATATGGTTTGGAACTTAATAGATGCCGGATATTTCCCCGAACCGGATGATGCAGGCGGACGAAACGAATTATTTACATTTATTATGCCGCCGCGTGTAAACTATAATAAATCTAATGCTATAGGTTCACATAGTTACGCTAGCGATTATGACTTCCCTTTTGATTTTGATAGGGCATGGTATTGCTGGGTTATGAACAACGGTACAATAGATTTTGTAACCAGGGTTTTCTCTCATGAATTAGTTGAGGCATGTACCGATCCTGAAGGTTCTGCAATACAGGTAAACCCTAGAAACAGTTCAAGTTGGAACGAAATAGGTGACGTTTGCCAGAGTACGGATTTACTAAACGGAGTAAGAGTTCAGTCTTACTGGTCACAACGGGATAGAGCTTGCATTATACCTACAATACCAACCCATCCAGAACCACCCGAATATTTCAGAAAGATCAATGTTAATGCTCATTTCCATGTTGTAGATCCGGTATTAATTGGTTCCGATAATGTGGGAGATTTTACCCTATCAAAATCTGCTGTAGTAGATTTAAACAGCCCTTCAACTCAGATCATTTTTACTTCTCCTGTCGTAGGAGGTGAATCCTCAGCCGATCTCATATTTAATATTACATGGAATAATGATCTTTCTGTTTCCATAAATTTTACATCTGCATTATATGACGGCAGCGATGTGGATACCAGTACTGGTAATAGCTTTAATCTAGCAAGAGATACATGGCAAAGCTGGTGGGTCAATCATCATTCAGGTGATTGGATTGAGGCTGATAGTTGTCATATTGATTTTGATATACATAATACTCAAAAACCATAACCTAAATTATTTTTAATATTCGGTTATTAAAGAAGAATCTGCCGGTAAAAATTCTTATTAGAAGTTTTACCGGTAGTGTAAAAATCGACTTTACCTGAATTTCGTTCAATTATGCGAGGCTATCTAGTTTATTTGTTCACCAATAAAATCCTTGCTTTTATTATTAATGTAAAAATTAATATCACAGGAATTAAAGAATATTTTCAATGGAGGAAAAATGAAAACAAAGTCCCCTACATTTGGTGCATTTAACCAGGGAATAATACCAACTATAGCATGTTTCAATAAAGCTACAGTCTCCTTAGGTGTAGATTTACCGAAGCTAATTAATGCTATGCAGTTATACATTGATAAATATGTAGCACCTGTCTGGGACACTCCAGCTAAATTAATCAAATCAAAAGATTTTGTAAAAGATGCATGGGCAATGGTTTTTTTAGATAATGCTGATCAACCGGGCGCCCTTGCTTACCATGACCTTACACCTTCGGGTTTACCACTGTCAAAAATATTTGTGAAAACAACCCTTGATAACCATGATTTAGTAAGTGTTTCCGCGTCTCATGAACTTGTCGAGATGCTTGTTGATCCTGCCATTAATTTGATGACAACAGGGCCTGACCCGAAAACAATATATGCATACGAAAGTGCTGATCCGGTAGAAGCATTAAGTTTTAATGTCAATGGAATACCAATGAGCGATTTTGTTTATCCGGCATACTTTGAAGTATTTCATAAAGCCGGTTCGGTAAAATTTGACGAATTAAATAAAGTTAAAAAACCTTTTCAGATTTTATCCGGAGGCTATCAGATTATTTTTAAAAATGGCAAATGGAGCCAGGTTTTCGGCTCACTTGAAAAAAAGAAAAGTTTTGCCAAAGAAGATCGCCGCGGACACAGAAGCGAAACACGTAAAAAAGGATTATTGAAACGTACCACTAAAAAGAGATTATCCAGGGTATCTTCAAATTAATATTTTATAATTTTTATTAGGAATATATTAAGAAGGACAAAACAGAAGATTGAAAGGTTGATTTTTTATCCTCCATTTCTTTTTATTTCTATAGTAATTAAATAAATATTATAATGTTAAAGTAAATACATTTTTATAAAATTATTTTCTTGACAATTAGTTTTCTACTTCTTAATATTAACGTAAAGTCTTTATTTTATAAAGAATTTTTTATCCTACTGGTAATTTTTAATCTCACATTTGTGAGTTTGATTATTTTCTTTTCCGGAAGCACAACAAGGTTTTTCCCTTATTCAGTTTAGAAGTTCAATTTTCCATTATGTTTTTATATTTCTTTCTATCAATAACATTGATTTATTTTTTATAAACAAAACTGGTAATCTATAAATGAATAACCAAGGTCCGGAAAGCATACCTAAGCAGATCAAAAATGATAATTCAACGAATCTAGAGTATACAACAAGAGATACCTGGAAAAATTGCGTTGCAAACCAGGTTGTGTCTCCTTTAAAATATTTTAGACCTCAAACACTTGATGAACTTATAAAAATTATAAAGACAGCGAAGAAAGAGAAATGCAAAGTTAGAGCTGTAGGTTCAGGGCATTCATTTTCCGAGATAGTACAAACTACGGATTTCTTAATTAATTGTCATGGAATGAATAATATAATTGAGCTTGATAAAAGCATATTAATTAGGGATGAAGATTTAATCCATAATGGTTATGATTCTAAATATCTTGTACATGCTGAAAACGGTATAACTATAAGGGATTTAAACAATTATTTAGATCAAAATAACCTGGCATTATTTAATATGGGCGGTTATGATGCACAATCAATAGCAGGAGTAATTTCAACCGCAACTCATGGAACCGGTATAGGTTTAGGCCCTATTTGTGATGATGTTGCATCATTAATTATTGTTAGCGAAGGCGGAATGATTTATAGAATTGAACCTAAGAATGGAATTACTGATCCGGATAAATATCTAGAAAAATATCCAGACAATAAATTAATACAGGATGATGATTGGTTTAACTCGGTGCTTGTCAGCATGGGATGCACTGGTATTATTTATTCTGTTATCTTAAAAGTTACCCATAGTTATTATTTGAAAGAAGAAAGACTGGCTAAAATTCATGAAACATCCTGGGAAGATGTAAAGAATTTAGTTAGAGATAAAAAAGTTATTTCGGAAAACCGTCATTTCGAAGTATGGATAAATCCTTATAAAATAAAAGGGGCTCATCGATGTCTTATAACAAGAAGAAATATATATGAGGGAGAGCTTTCAAAACTTCCGGTTGGCAGTCGTATGCGGCATTGGTTTATTGAACTTATCATACCGTACATAGAATTTTTTATAAGGATGGCATTTAGATATTTGTACAAGCTTTCTCCTTTTTTTATAGATACAAGTATGAAGCAGGTTATTGATTATGACGGATATATCGATAAAAGCTTTCATGTTCTGCACCTTGGAAATGCAAATTATGTAAAAGGATTTTCAGGAGAATATGCAATACCGTTAAAAGATGATTTATTCATTAAAGCAGCAGATAAAATTCTTGAATTAGCTGAACAAAACAAAGAAGTAGGACAACTTTATCATTCAGCTCCAATTTCACTTCGTTTTGTAAAACAAAGTAATGCATTTCTTGCAATGATGTACGGTGAAGATACATGTATGATTGAAGTTCCTGTTTTAGTCGGAACGCGCGGAGGTTTCCAGATTCTCCAGAGAATTGAGGATGAGTTCATCAAATTAAGCTCCATTAGATCTCATTGGGGACAGTATAATCAATTGAACGGCGAAATCATTAAGAAGCTTTACCCGCAATTTGAAAAGTGGAAAAACATTTACAATATATTAAATAAGAATGGAACGTTTGATAATTATTTTACAAACAAATGCGGTTTCAGGCAGGAGGATGTTTAATAATTTTTTATTAAAGCAATTATCCATTATTTAAAATAAAAGAATATAATATGAATAATACAAAATCAGAAAAAACTTTTGAAGGGTATCTTCTGACTTTATCAATTATTTTCCTTGCAGGCAGTATAATAACTGCTTATTTTTTTGTTTTCCCTGTAAGAGGTAGCAGCCGGATTTTGCTATTTACTTCTCCCCTTCTTCTATTCTTTTTTATAATAAGCAAAATCTCTTCTAACGGCATAAGAAGAAATACCGTATTCTCAGATCTGCTAAATTTATCGTTTATATTAGTTGCGATTTATTCATGCGTAAGATTTATAATATCTCTTGCAAGAGCTCAAGCTAATTTTGTTTACCTAATATATTTTTTGATTTCGCTAATTCTTTTTGTTATAACTCTTATATTATGGCGGAAAGCTGTTATAAGCAGGTTCAATTTAAAATCACTTTCACCTACCGAGGCACTTTCTTACATGGCACTTGCAGAAGCAGTTATTGGAGATTATAAATCAGAAGGATATTCATTTGATACAATAGTAAAAGATTTTGATAAATATCTATCCGGTTTTCAGTCTTCCCAGAAATCATCTGCCAAAATGGTTTATCTTGCAATGCAATACCTGCCAATAATTTTTTTCAGTTCACCGCTAACCTGGATGGGGGTTGAAAAAAGAAAAGCTTTTATTAAGAAACGTTTTTTTAATGCAACAGGGTTACTACTTACAATTATGAGAAGTGCTAAACAACTTGTATATTTTATTTATTACGGGAACAAGCCAAGCTTTCAATCCACTGGTTATGTAATGTTTGAAGACAGGAAACGCTTCAAAGAAATGCCGCAGGAACCTGATGTGGAGCCATTAAATGTTACTTACGTTAACAGCAGCAGGGAAATTCAAACTGATATTTGTGTAATCGGTTCGGGTGCCGCCGGTGCAGTTGCTGCATATAATATTGCTAAAAACACAGGCAAAAAAGTAACCATTCTCGAAAAAGGTAAATACCATTTACCTCAAAAAGATTTTACAAATATTGAACCCGAAATGATTGGTATGCTATATAGAGACGGTGCACTGGAATTAACCCAGGATTTTGATCTCGCAATTCTGCAGGGTAATTGCTTAGGCGGATCAACTACCATTAATAATGGAATTTGTTTTAGAACTCCTCCTGATGTATTGAAAGAATGGGAAAAAATAAGAGCTAATATAAATCAAGACAAGCTGGAAAAATATTTTGATACAGTAGAAAAAATAATTGGCTCTACTTCTCTTGTCAGGGCTCCATCTATAACAAATGAAGGAGCTAATAGATTTTTTAAAGGTGCTCAATCCTTAGGATTAAAACCGGAATGGTTCGAAACCAACTTCGGTAAATGCGGGGGAAGCGGTTATTGTAATATCGGTTGTAAATACAATAGAAAACTTTCAATGCTGTTAAATTATTTGCCGCTTGCACAAAAGGAAGGGACAGAAATTATCGCCGACTGTGAAGTATTAAAAATAGAAACGGAAAACGGTAATGCGGAAAAAATCCAATGCATTAATTCAGAAGGGACAAAATTTATTGTAACGGCAAAACACATTGTTGTTGCAGCAGGTGCAATTGCATCAAGTGTAATTCTTTCAAAGAGCGGGATTAAAAGAAATGTTGGAACAAGACTTTCATTCAATATAACAACTCCAATGATGGCAGAATTCCCCGAAGCCGTAAATTCTTACGATGGCGTTCAGATGTGCTGCTACATTAAAGGCGACGGATATCTTGTTGAAACAACTTTTAATCCTCCGGGCACTTCTGCCTTAATAATGCAGGGATGGTTTGAAAAACTTAACGAACGAATGAAAAATTACACCAATTATGCAACAGCTGCGCCGGTGGTTCCCAGTGAGCCAAATGGAAAAGTAAAATTGAATCTGTTCGGCAGCCCAACTGTTGATTATAGTATGACAGCTAATGATTTTAGAAAACTTAAGGAAGGTATGAAAACACTCTGCAGAGTTTTCCTAGCGGCAAAAGCTGATTGTGCATTGCCTTCATCTTACGATGACATTGTGATAAAATCTGAATACGATCTTATCCAGATAGATAATATGATAAAAAAACCGGAAGACATTAGCTTAAGTTCTGCTCACCCCCAAGGAGGAAATCCGATGTCCGACAGTGAAGAGATCGGGGCTGTGGATTCTAGCTTCAGAGTTCATGGCTTTAAAAATTTATATGTATGTGATGCAAGTATATTTCCAACAGGTGTTACTGTAAATCCACAGCTAAGCATTATGGGATTAGCAAATTATGCTGCAGATATAATATCATCAAATATTTAAACATATGGCTGTAATCAGAAGAGAAAAGCTGGATATTCCCGTTATAACATTTGATGGTAAACCTTTCAAATTAAGAGCAACAAGACTTATTAATAAGAATAAGCAACCCGTAATATTGTGGGAAGGTTTTTATCAGAATGGAATTTTTTTCGATCTGGGAAGCAACGGAAATAGTATCGCAGAATTTCTGCAGCTCAATAATTATGATATTTGGATAATTGATTCCCGCGGCAACGGTGGTTCTACCGGTAAAAATTATTCTACAAGTATGGATGATTTTGCCGCAATTGACATACCTGCTGTAATAAATTTTGTTTTTGAAAAAACAGGATTAAAACCTATTCTTGCCGGGCACAGCCAGGGAGGCAACACTGCATTAATGAGCTTGATGGGTGCATTTAAAACTAAAAATGGTAAGGTTCAACTGTCAGATAGAGAGGCAGAAAAAAGGCAATCTAGTTTGAAAGCTCTGGTAACATTAGGAAGTTATCTCGATTTTACTTTTGATAAACCTTCATCTTTGCAGGAATTTGTAACAAACGGTGTTATTATTAATCTTTTCGGGAAGAAGATAAAAATTATCAGTACAACAGGCATTATTAATATTCTGAAAATATTAAAACGGCTTCCCGTCCCATGTCCTCTTTCCTTAAGAGAATCAATGCTCCGGCATAAACTTCTCAAAGGATTATTATTTCCGCTCACAATATTATTAAATTTTATTTCTTTAATGAATACATGGGAATTTCTTTACCATATACCGAATGTATCAAAACAGGCAAGGCACAATATTTTTTACCGGACAATGGAAGCAACTTATTGGGGAATATTATATCAATATCAGCAGGCAGTTTTATATAGAAAGATGATGTCATGTGATAAAAGAGTAAACTATTCTGAAAATTACCCAAAAATTAAATTGCCGATTTCAGTAGTAACTATGGAATACGATACGCTCGCCGATGCAGTTGAAACACAAAGAGTAATGTTTCCAAAACTCGGAAGTACTCAAAAATATTTTACTGAATGGATGGGGCAGGGACATGAAGATTTTGTCATGAATCCTGATTTTTTTCATCAACTGTTAGAAGCAATCAAAGTAATTGATAATTAAAAAAGCGGCATTATTGCAAATTCATTCCAGATTTTGAATCTTACAAAAAAATACCTCTAAATCTCTCAAAAAGATCTTTAAGTAATTACAATTTAAATTTTTGCTATTGTGAAGTCTGCAGTTCTTTGAGCTTTCTATTAAACATCCAATTGTTAGGGGAAAGCTCAAGAGATTTTTTCACATTGTCTATCGCCTTTGCTTTGTCTCCGCTTGCTTCATAGGATTCACCCAAAGCAAAATAAGCCAGTCCCGAATTCGGATACATTTCAATATTTAAGTTGCTTATCTTAATTGCCGCATCGTAATTTTTGTCTTCAATAAGCATATGAGTCAGTTCGGCAAGAGAATTGTCTTTAAAATTATATGAGAAACCGCCGTAATATTGTTTATATAAATCATGATAAGTATTTATTGCTTCATCCACTCCCTTTTTATTAATTACCCCCATTAATTGCTGTGCTAAAGTTTTTGGTTGTTTAACTCCATGATGACATGTAATACATTTAACATCAATTATATTCTCTCCAAATTCTTTTAGATGTGAAACATAATCATCATTAATATTATTAGTCATCTTTAACATTATTCTTGCTATCCTTTTATTATCTTTATCATCGGAGGCAAAATCATACGTACTTAAAGGTTTTCCTTCTTCTCCGACATGACAAAAGTTGCATCTAACTCCCAAGCCTGCCGTAAAATTTCTCATAGTATTAATTAGGTCTTCTTTAGATATTATTTTGGGCAATACCGTTAAATTTGTAAATCGATCAGGAACCTGGGCAAAAAGAATAAATGGAATAATCGATAGTAATGCAAGCTTAACAAGAATTTGTTTTAACATCATAATACCTCCGGAATATTTTATTAAAAATTAATGAAACCCCAAACCCTTTATCGGAAGGAATAAAATTAAGACTGAAATTTATCTAAGCTCTTAAGCTGAAGCCATGTAAATATTTGCGAACCCGGAAACTGAAATTGTTTTTTACTAAGAAGATTAGTTACCAAAACAAGCAAAAAAATGACTTATTATAATAATTAAAATAAAAAAATTTTAAGGTTCTTTAAAATTCTTCTTGATAATAGTCTAATCATTTCTTAGCTTCTTGTCCAATTCTTCTCTTCTTCAGAATACAAAATACTTTCTCGTTTTAATCTTTTGGTATAATAATGATTGGAATTAATCATTACGAAACTTTCTTATTTGCCGGCATCTTATTAAACCTTACCCCGGGAAATGATACCATTTATATATTAAGCAGAAGCATTGCTCACGGAAGAAATGCCGGCATTTTGTCGGCGCTCGGTATTGGTTCGGGCTCTATTGTTCATACAATGTTTGCTGCATTCGGCTTATCGATAATCATTTCTAAATCGATATTAGTATTCAGCATAATAAAATATCTTGGAGCAATATACCTGGTATATATCGGAATTAAAATGATTTTTGATAAATCCAGGCTTCAATTTAAAGCAGATACAAAACCGGCACAAAAAAAATCAATAAGAATTTATAGAGATGCAACTTTAACAAATATTTTAAATCCCAAAGTTGCAATGTTCTTTATTGCATTTTTGCCTCAATTTATTGAACCGACTTATAAAAGCAGTATTCTTCCTTTTATAACATTGGGATTGACTTTTACTTTTACGGGGACATTATGGTGTATTGTACTTGCCCTGTTTTCATCGCAGATTTTTTTAAGATTGCGAAAAAATCAAAAATTATCATTTTATTTAAATAAAACCTGCGGTGCTATACTAATAGGGTTAGGGATAAAACTGGCTTTGATTGATAGGAAATAAAAAAACAAACTTATAAGCTCCTCATTCGATAATTTTCTACTTGATATTTGCCGGGCGATTTTGTAAACCGCCCGGTAAATCATCAATTTATCTTTTTTAAAGAAAGCCTATTTAAGGAGCATGAACTTTTTTGTAGCAGTATAACCATTAGTTTTTAATTGATAGAAATATATTCCGCTTGAAAGATTTACACCATCAAATTTAACCTGGTAGCTCCCCGCATTCACTGTTTCATTCACCAAGGTTCCTACTTCATTCCCTAAAACATCATAAACCTTTAACGAGACAAAGCCGCTCTTCGGAATTTGATATTTAATAACTGTTGATGGATTAAATGGATTCGGATAATTCTGGAATAAAGAATAATTCTTTGGAACATTTAAATTAGCCTCATCAACATTTGTTAAAGTTTTTAAATTCAAATCGGCAGTTGTATCTCCGGGATGAACTACAATACTATCATTAACATAGCCCTGGGGTATTTGACCAATACTTAATGTATAATTATTAATTTTATCACTTACTCTGAATTCAAAATAACCGTTGTTGTTTGTAGTTGTTCTTATAAAGCCCGTATCGGCGCAGGAAGCAAAAACATCTATCGTTCCCGGATCATTACCATTAAATGTTATTCTTCCCTTTATTTTAGAATCAATCTTTAATAAATACATGTTGTGAACTATATTATCACCAGTGTTGATAGAAGGAAGATTATAATTAAATTGTATGTAACTAGTATCTGCCCATAATCCCATATTAAGATTAGTCTTCGGCAGGTCATTTGAAGACAAACCAATAAAATATTTCCCTTCAAAATCGGTATTCACATCGTTTTCAAAACTTCCGTTATAATTACTTATATATACATTTGCATTAACAACAAGATTACCAGCTTCATCCTTCACTATTCCACTAATTGATGCAGCTGCTGAAGCTATAGTAAAATCATTATTTGCATATTGCTTTGCTGCACTGGAATCGAGAGATAAATGAATATTTTGGGGAGATATTGTTGCTCCTTTAAAATTAAATCCGTTATCGATACTCAATTTCCAGGGATTACCGGTTGTATCGGCATCCATTCTAATTGAAAAATCACCACTAGAATCGGTTAAAGCATCCCAAAATAAACCTCCTTCAGAACTAGATTCTAGCTGCACTATAATATTTTTCTTATTCAAACCTGCCGGCACATTTACATATCCTGAAATTGTAAATGTTGCAGTATCAAGAGGAGTCACAGTCCCGGACATAGCTACTAACGAATCATTATTCGTAAAAGTAAGTATATAATTACCCGGTGCTAAACCTACTTTTTGCTGGAAAGAAACTTTACCGTCTACAGAACCATCTATATCAGGTGGACCATTCTGTCCTTCAGGATCGCCATCAATTTGAGTAAAATAAGTCCAATCAACATCGGCAGAATCAAGTATTTTATTATTATTGGCATCTATCCAAAAATTAAGAAATGTTGTATCGCCTGGGTTTGGCACATCATAGCTCCAGCTTACTATGTCTCCCGAAACCATTGTAAAATTTGTTGAGCTTCCATTTACTTTCAGATTTGTTACCTGACTAAAAGTGTTTAAGGAAAATGCAAAACAGAGAACTAAAGAAAGTACTAAAATTTTTTTCATAATTTTCCTCTAAAAATTGATATTTGATTTTTAAAATCAAGATAAATACTATTTTAGGTTTAGTATTTAAATTGAAAAGCAACTTTTATCTTATTATCGGAAATTATGAGAGAATTTTTAATTTTTTCTCAGGATATTTTTGGGCGGTCGTATTGTGAACATTTAACAATGCTTTTTAAAAGTTTTTAATCAAAAGTCTTATTCTTAGAAAATCTTTTGTAAACTATTGACAAGGGATTTTTCCGATATTATATTACAATTGATCTCGATCTCTTTCCTATTCTCTTTTGTAAAATATTCTCAGTTTACAGTTCGTTTAGACTTTTTTCTATTGATCTTTCTCAATATTAATGTTTTTAGTTTATTAATATTGAGTGATAGGACAGCAATTTTAAACTTTTATCTCTTTAAACAGAACCATTATAAAGTTTATTTAGAAGGATAACTAATTCCTATTTATTAATTAAAAATATATAATGCTATGATCACACCACAAAACAAAACAAAAATTCTCCAGGTTGTTAACGTTTTCGAAACCGGCAAACCGGAAGGAAAATACGACAGTGTTGTCCGTTACAATGACGGACCGAATAAAATCAGGCAGATTACTTTCGGCAGAAGTCAAACCACTGAATATGGTAATTTAAAAAGACTTATTGAAAAGTATATTCCAATGAATGGAAAGTTTGCAAACGATTTTACTTCATACGTAGACAAAATAGGCATCACACCTTTAACAGATGATCAAAATTTTATAAACCTTTTAAAAACATCTGCCCGCCAGGATGATATAATGCGCCAATGCCAGGATGATTTTTTTGATCTCTATTATTATCAGCCTGCTTATATATGGTTTAACGGACATGGTTTTCAAGCACCATTAAGCTTGCTTGTAATTTATGATAGTTTTATTCATTCCGGATCTATATCAAACTTTCTCCGCCAGAAGTTTGCTGAAAAACCGCCGGTTAACGGAGGGAATGAAAATAACTGGATTGAACAATATGTAGATGTCAGGCACGATTGGCTGGCAAATCATCCAAACCAAATACTCCGCAAAACAGTCTACAGAACCGAATGCTTTCAAGAACAAATAAAAAACGGGAATTGGCAGTTGGACCAGCCGGTGGTTGCAAATGGAATAACGATTACTTAGAAACTAAAATTTTATAAATAATATTAGAATCAAAAAAAAATCTAAATTCTCTCACATCACGCTCTGCGGGTCCATATCAAAATATAATCGAACATTTCCATTAATTTGTAGATGAGGCTCACTTCTTAACAAGTGAGGCTAACCTAAGAGGTGAGCCTCACTTTAAAGGGTATTAATATTATTCTTTTTCGATTTTAATTTGATTAAATATTTTCCTATTTCATTTCTAAACTGTTTGTTTGAAAAATGACCTTCCACAAATTCTTTATAGCATTTACCTGCAAGAAAATATTTATCCCTTAACTTTAAGTCTATTAAGGTTCCGTTTCTTTTACCAATCCATTCTTGATAATTAGAATATTTCCAATCCTCAATATTTTCTACAAGATTATCATCAATTGGATTTCTATGAATATAGCGGCATAACTCAAGAAGATATTTATCATCTTCAACTTCTAAGGCCTTAAAGTTTCCTTCAAATAAAGTCCCTGACCCTTTATACTTTTTATTAATTGCTTTAGTGTACGTATTAAACAAATATCCAATCGAAATATTTAGTTTTGATTCAGAATCTTGTCTTAACAAGAAATGATAATGATTTGGCATTAGACAATAAGAAACTACTGAAAAAGAAAAGTTTATAGAATATTTTTTGAGATTTTTTAAAAGGTAGATATAATTGTTTTCTTCAAAGAATATTTTGTTTCTATTTGCACCGCGGTTGTAAATATGGTAATATCCTCATTTTTTAAAAACGATATTTCTTTTTGCCATAAATAAAACCCTTCATGTATTAAGAATATTTAGATAATTAAAAAGTGAGCTCACCTTTAAGGTGAACCTCACATATTAACATAACATATTATTTTCACATCACGCTCTGCGGGTCCATATCAAAATATAACCGGACATCTCTATATCTTGATTTTCTGTTATACTCAATAAAAGAATTAAAAACAGCTTTCCTTAAAATCTTTCCGCCGGGATCGGTCTCTTTTTTACTTTTAATGATTAAATGAAACCTGTAAAAACCTTTTAGTCTTGCTATAATGGCGGCAGATGGTTTTGAGATAATTAACCATTTTTTATAGGCAAATATTTCTCTGTAAAAATCTGTAAGAGCTTCTTTTGCTTTTTCCATGTCGAGATCTTTCGTTTCAACCAGACAAATGTGTGTAAAGGGCGGGTAACCTGTTTTCTCTCTTGTCTCAATTTCCCTTTGATAAAATCCTGTATAATCATTTTGCAGAACTCTTTGCAAAGTGAAGTTGTGTTCATTCTGGGTTTGTATTACAACCTCCCCTTCAACTTTACTTCTTCCTGCCCTTCCGGCGACCTGTGTTAATAATTGAAATGTTCTTTCATCTGCGCGGAAATCCGGAAGCCACAATGTTGTTTCTGCAGAAATAACTCCGACTAAAGTTAAACGCGGGAAGTCCAATCCTTTTGATACCATCTGCGTTCCAACAAGAATATCAATATCACCTTTTCCAAATTCGTTAAGTATTTTACCTAAAGATGTTTTCTTCGAAATCGAATCGGAATCAATTCTACTTATCCTTGTATTGGGGAAATAACGCTCAACTTCATCTTCAACTTTTTCTGTCCCCGTTCCAAAATATTTTAAATTTAAAGAACCGCAGTTTGAACAGACTTTAGGCACCTCTTTTATATAGCCGCAGTAATGACACTGCAGAATATTTTTATTAATATGGTAAACCAATGGAACGGAACAATTAATACAAGTTTCAACAGAGCTGCAGTCTTCACAGTATACCTGGGTAGAAAAACCGCGCCTGTTTTGAAGAATTATTGTCCCTTCTTTTTTCTTCAGTCTGTCTTCAATTTTATCGAGAAGCTTTTTTGAAAATATATTTTCCATTCTTTTATTTTTTCTTTCAATGGAAATATTTACAAGCTCAATCTTGGGAAGCTTTGCATTATCAATCCTTTCCGGAAGGTTTAGCAATTTATACTTCCCGTTTAACGCATTATACATGCTTTCAATTGAAGGAGTAGCAGAGCCAAGAACAACAGGAACTTTATTTAAATTTCCCAAAACAATTGCGGAATCTCTTGCATTATATTTTGGGACCATATCAAATTGCTTGAAGCTTGCATCGTGTTCTTCATCTACTACAATTATTCCCAAATTTTTTAATGGTGAAAAAAGAGCAGACCTGGCCCCAATTACCACTTTAGATTTTCCATTAAGTATTCTTCTCCAGGAATCATATCTCTCACCCAAAGACATCCGGCTGTGGATAACGGAAACAAGCTCTCCGAAATTATTTCTTAATCGTGAAGTAATTTGCGGGGTCAATGAAATTTCAGGTACAAGAATCAATGCAGTTTTATTCAATCCCAAAGATTTTTTTATCAGCTCAATATATACCTGGGTTTTCCCGCTCCCGGTAACACCATACAAAAGAAAAGTTTTAAATTTGCTGTTTTCGATTTCGGGAGATATTTCATCTATAACATTTTTCTGCTGTGCAGTTAATTCAAATTCAATTAGTCTTTCGGAATAATCTTCCGAATATTTTCTATCAATTTCCTTTTCAAAAATTTTCAAAAAACCTTTTTGCTTAAGCGAATCTACGGAAGGTTTTGATGCATTAGTTTTTTTTAAAAGTTTCGATAAAGGAATAGATCTATCCTTTTGAGAAATTAATTCAAGAAGGATTCCAACCTGCTTGGGTGAACGGTGTTCTATTTCCGGTATCGCTTCATATATTTCAACTGCAGGTTTGTTAAGTCTAACAAAATTAATTTTTTTCGGCCTTACTTTCGCATCCGATATTTCATTTAAAATAGAAAGGGCTTCTTTGTTTTCTAAAGTTTTAAGAATTGAATAAATATTTTTCTTTCCAACCAACTTTTGCAGGTAAGATAAATTTATTTCATCCTTTTGAGATAAAATTTGAAGAATTTTTCCTTTAATTGAATTTTTATTCTTTTCCTCTTTTAAT
>CAYUVK010000072.1:0-25681 GCA_964448105.1 uncultured Ignavibacteriaceae bacterium | reverse complement strand
CTGATTTAGGATTATTAAACTCTTAAATTTTTCGAATCTTTTTCTTAATGTTTAAAGAAGCTTTTTTTGGAAATCTTTTATAAATGTGAGTGACGTTGGCGAAGCCATATCAAGGTTTATTAAATTATATTGTTAATAATGATATTGAAATTATTAATAACTAAGCAATCGAGTCCGCCTTTCTCAGAACAACTGGAGTTTAATAAATTCCCAATATTTTTGGGGAGGGATGAGAGTAATCAGGTAATTTTACATGATCCGTTAAAGATTATTTCTAGAAAACATGCTAAGGTTATTAATACAGAGGGCATTTTACAACTAATCGATCTTGAATCAGCTAACTTTACATATTTAAATAATGATAAAATTTTACCTAATGAAGATAATGCATTGCAATCCGGCGATAAAATAAGAATCGGTGATTATGAGTTAGAAGTAGGACTTGTAAAAGAAGAAGAACTTGAGGAAGAAGATGATCAAAAGACAATGATTTTCTTAAGTCCTTATGCAGAAGAAATTTCTAATATTGTTTCAAATCTTAGAATAATATCTTCAAAATATTCTTTAGAAGATTCACCGGCAAAGGAAAAAATGCTTCGTCTTTCAATACTTCAAAATCTAATGAGTTTGGAAAAAAGTGAATCAAATAAAATTATAACTGAATGTTTAACGGAAAATTTTCTGGATAAAGAATTACATAAAATTAATAATCTGAAAGATGGAGGTATTAATAAAAATTTTGCTGAAGCTGAACAATTTAAAATAATCCCGTCACAAAATAAAAGTTATGATGATAAGCTGTTATCTCAAGAGTATTCTTTTAATATTCATTTTTCAAATACAATTGATGTTTTTTTGGATATATTTACAAAATTAATTGAAGGGTTTTTACAATTCCGGCAGGAATTTTTTGGCGTTACAAAATATTATATACTTCCTACAAGTTCATTGGAAGAAATTAAAGAATTCCTTTTCAATCCGGATATTTTACCTGATGAAGAGAAAAAAAGATTAGATATGTTGCAAGATGAAGCACAAAAATTGTTGGGTCATCAAATTGGTTTGCTTGAAGGATATAACTTTTCGGTTATCGAAGGGAGTAAGCTGCTGCTGCAAAGTTTAGACCCGGATGTTATTGAAAAAGGATTGCCGGATAAAAAACTTATAGATCAAATTTTCCCGTTTATTAGAAAGTTAAAAGTGCTGGATTTAATCAAAGAAAATTATCATAAATATATTTCGGATCCTTATTATATTGAGAAAAAGTTTTTTAGAAGTTCTTTTATGAGAGGATATCAGAAAAGAATATGACCTGTCCGGCGAAGTTCGAAGAACGAAGCCGGAAGGTAAATGTAAAACGGTAAATGGGAGATGGAGGTTAGCAGATAAAATATTCAATTTTAATTTTTTAAGTGGTTGTATGAATAAATTTTTACTAACAGTTGTTTATTGTTTTATTATTATCTATGGATGTGGTGGGGGAGTTCAATCCATCGATGTAAATTTGAAATGTAACGGTGACTGCAATGGTAATAATGCTATTGTTATAAGGATCTATCAATTAAAAAATGCTGATAAGTTTAGTCATGCCAGTTTTGAATCCTTACTTAGAAATCCTGAAGCAGCTTTAGCCGATGATCTTATCCCTGATTCCAAATTCGAAATTACTTTAGTCCCCAACCAATTATTTCAACTAAAAGATTATGCTATAAAAAATGGCGCTAAATATATTGGAATAGTAGGAGACTTTTATTCACCTGCTAAAGACGGGTGGATGAGGATTATTCCTGTTAATCCTGATATTGAGGCAATGAAAATACAGGTTTACCAGAATTATTTATCGGTTGAAACTGAAGATTAATAAATACACATTCATTCATTTAATAAAATCATCGAGGGAAAAAACTATTAATGAAACTACAGAAAGTTGTCTGGTACGAGGGGATGAAATTAAATCCCCATCATTTCCAGCAGATTGATAGATATAACCAATACTATATAAATTCCAGAATAAATATCACGAATCCTAATTATTGGGGTTTAACGGAAATTCAAATCGATCTTGCTGCACTTTCAGGTGGTTCATTTAACCTAGTTAAATGTTCAGGTGTAATGCCTGATGGTTTACTTTTTGATATGCCGGCTAATGATCCCCTTCCTAAAAGTAGATCTTTTGAAGATTTGTTTGCTGCGACTGCTGAAAAAATAGATGTGTTTTTATCTATACCATCAGAAAATTTTTCCGGGAATAATTGCCAGATGGATGATACAGTAATTTCAAATAATTCCAGGTATTTCCTTCAGAACACGGATGTTCTGGATTATAATACAGGTTCCAACATACGTACAATTGGAATTGTTAAACCAAATTTTCAATTTAAGTTTGGGGACGAATCTTTAGAAGACTTCAGCTTTATAAAAATAGGACAAATTAATAGAAGCGCGGATGGGAAGTATACAATGGATAAAAACTTCATTGTTTCATCAATTTCTATTTCAGCATCGGAAGTTTTGTTGAACCATACACGGGAAATATTGGGAGCTTTAGTATCTAAAAGTAAAGAACTGAGGAAACTGGCAAGTATTCACAAACCGGAATTGTCTATTATTCAAGTTGAAATTTTACTAATGCTTCAAACTGTGAATACATATATTCCTTTGCTTAACTATTATTACTCATCAAAGAATATACATCCGGAAACGCTTTATATCTTATTTCTAAATTTAGCAGGTCAGCTTTCAACTTATTCAAATTTAGGAATAAAAACAGGGGAATTTCCTGCATATGAACATAAACATTTAACTGAAATTTTTAGTCAGGTAGTTAATGAAATTAGTTCAATGTTAAATATTCAAAAAACAATCGAAAGAAGGGATATAATAATTCCTTTAAGAAAACAAGCTGATACTTTGTTCGTTGGACAACTATCTCCCTCTCAAATTCCTGCTCAATTTTTCATTTCAGTTCTTAGTGATATACCAGAGAAAAAAATCGTTACCGAATTACCAAAAAGCATAAAAATTTCTGCCTATGAAGAAATATTTGCTGTACAGCAGGCTGGTATTCAAGGTGTATCTATTGAGTATATTCCCCGTCCACCTGTCGGTGTTCAGGTAAATGAAAAAGCTCATTATTTTAGGATTAATAAAGAAGGAAGATTCTGGGATAAAATTGTGAAGAAAAATAATATTGCATTTTTTATCGCTGCAGAATTTAAATCTTTGCAGATGGAATTAGTTCTATTGATGCCGAGCGATTAGTCATACTGGGTTCACTTTATGTATTTTTTCTTAATTTTAATCTTAAACTTACTCTTAATCACTTCTAAAAGGTCAGGTGAGATTTCCGCCAGCCTTGAATCATCTTTTGGCTGAAAACATTTATTTATTGAAGCTGGGAAATATTTTCTGTCCCTTAAATTCAAATTTTAAAAGGGTAAAAAATTGGTTGATAATCAATTGATAGAAAAAAGAAAAACTCTTGCCGATACTGCCTCTGACAGTCTAATCTTAATACTACAATTAAGAGCAACAAATGATTACGGGGATCCGGAAGTTCTTAAAAATCGTATTAGTGAAATGTTTGACAAGTTTGAACGTGATGCTAGAATGGCCGCTATCGACAATGAAAAGATTCATCTTGCAAAATTCGCACTTATAGCTTTTTTGGATGAAACAATTATTAGTTCTTCATGGAATCAAAAAGACTCCTGGCTTTCCGAACCTCTTCAACTAAAGTTATTTGAAACTTTTAATGCGGGTGAAGAATTTTTTGATAATCTAAATAAGCTGCGGCAGAGAACTTCAAGTAATAAAGATGTTCTTGAATTATTCTTTTTGTGTTTAACACTTGGATTTAAAGGCAAGTATCAACTTCAATCTCCGGAAAATTTGCGAAGGATTATTGATGATCTTAATATGGAACTTCATCCTGATATATATAGATTAATTGATTCAATATCTCCCAATGGTAAACCGCATGATACTTTTATTGGAAATGTAAAAGGGAGATTGCCTTTATGGATCTATCCTGTAGCTGCAGCTATAATCGGTTTGATATTCTATGTAATTATGTCAACCTCAATTTCTTCGAAAGCATCTGACATAATTGAAACTTTAAGAAGTTCCTTAATTTAATTTTGTTAGAAAATATTAATACTCTTACTGTAAACAAAAATCAGATCCTTTTTTTCTTTAAATATAAAATAATTACTATGGGAAATTTTTTAAATCTGTTTAAGAAACCTACTGTAATAGCCGCTATTTCCTTTATTTTATTGATAGTTCTGATTTATTTCTTAAGTAAAATCTTCAAAATAGCAATGATATACGGAATCATTATATCAATATTCCTTTTACTGATTATAGTGATTATTTTGCTCTATAGTAGGATGAAAGCGGTGCAAAAGGCTGGGCAAATTGAACAATCAATAAATTCCCAGGCTGATGAACAAATGCAAAACATGAGCCCGGAGAAAAGAGCTGAAATTGAACAGTTTAAAAAGCAATTAGAAGCAGCAATTACTTCACTTAAAAATTCAAAGTTAGGAAAAGGAAAAAGGGGAAAAGCCGCATTATATGCTTTACCCTGGTATATGTTGATAGGACCTTCTGCAGCTGGAAAAACAACTGCTATACAAAATTCCGGTTTAGAATTTCCATTTGGTAAAGAAGGTTTTAGAGGTGTTGGCGGTACAAGAAATTGTGATTGGTTCTTTTCTACAAAAGCAATTTTTCTTGATACTGCAGGCAGGTATGTAACCGAATCGGAAGATAAACCGGAATGGTATGCATTTTTAAATATATTAAAGAAGAATAGAAAACGAAAACCGATAAACGGAGTAATGGTTGCTATTAATATTGATGAAATAATTAATTCAGAAAAAGACCAGTTATATGAGCATGCAAGAAATATTCGGCAGAGAATTGATGAATTAATTGAAAATTTAGGAGTGAATTTTCCTGTTTATTTTATTTTTACAAAATGCGATTTACTTCAGGGCTTTATTGAATATTTTAGTGATTTCAGTGAAACAGAAAGATCACAAATATGGGGTGCTACTTTAACTCCATACCAGCAGTCCGATCCTAATCCAAAATCGGTTTTTGAAGATGAATTTAAAAAATTGTGGGATAGATTGTTTGAAATTAGAACGGTAAGGCTTAGCGGTCCATTAAAGAGAGAACAGAGAAGCAGAGTATTCTTGTTTCCGTTTCAATTTAAATCCCTTCAGCAAAAATTGACTTATTTAATAGGAGAAGTATTTCAGCCAAATCCTTACCAAGATAATCCTATTTTTAGAGGATTCTATTTTACCAGCGGTACTCAAGAAGGTATACCTTTGGATGTAGCAATTAGAGAAATTGCTAGAAAATTTAATCTGCCTGAATTTGCGCATGAAGAATCAGACAAAATACTTGAAACAAAAACTTATTTTATCAAAGATCTTCTTAATAACGTTTTAATTGGAGACCAAAATTATTCAGCAAGCCAAACAACAGCAGCTTCCAAAAAAATTAGTTTTGCAAAAGCATTAACTGTTTCTGCTTCAGCTCTAGCATTAATCATTTTCTGTCTATTTACATACGTGGGTTATAACGGCAGCTCTTCTCTTCTTAAAAAAATATCCGGAACTTTTAATTCTTTCAGTAAAATCAACTGGAATGGAGATTTATTAAATACATTTTCAAGATCCGATAGCCTTAGATCTTTAATTTTAAATATAAAAAATGGAACTGCAAACGAATCATTTATTCATTTCGGATTAGATAGAAGTGATAAGACATATGAAGCGTTAAAAGAATTGTATTTAAGTAGAACTGAAAATTTCTTTACTCAGAATATTTATAATGATATTGAAAAAAATTTAAAAAATTATGCCGATGGTCAGGACTATTCGAGCAGTGATATTTACAATTATTTAAAAGCGTATTTACTTTTAGGTAATGAAAGAGCGAGATTGGATACAACTCAATTTAGGTTTCTAAATAATGAATTTTCCGGAATATTAGAATCACGCTATTTAAATTTAACTCCTGTTGCTTCATTAAATGAAAAAGACTCTCTCAGACAATTGTTTCATAATTATGTTTCATTTTTTGTTAGACAGTTAAAAGATAAAGATATTTACCCTGTAAAAAATGATAACCTGTTGGTTAATTTTGTTAGAAACAGAATTCAATACAGACCTAATGCAGAAGCAATTTATTCCCGGATCAAGCAAAATGGTTTGCAGCAATTTCCAAATGATATCACTCTTGAGCAAGCTATTGGCGGTAGATTTTCAATTATAATGAATACCGATTTGCAAGTTCCTTTTATTTTTACACAAGATGGATGGAAATCTTATGTTAAAAACACAATTTATGAAGAAAGTCAAAATCCCGGAAGAGATGATTGGGTATTGGGTAAATCAAATGTAAGAACAGTAAATGAAAATAATTTTAATAGTGAGGAAATGAGCAATAATCTGTTAAATTTATATATATTAGATTATAAAAATACATGGCTTCGATTTCTTCAAAGCATAAACTATAGTAATTTTGAAACAGTTCCCCTGGCATCTAATAATTTAAAGCTTTTAAGTGATCCTGTTAATTCTCCTTTAATATTAATATTGAAAGTTTTTTCGGATCAATTACAGGTTATATCTGATATACAATCGCAGGATTCTGCGAAACAGAGTCTAGTGAATAATAATACTTTTATGGAAGTAAGTAAATATAGGAAATTTATCAGTGGTTCAATGGGAGAAAATCCTAATAGCGATTTAGAAGCGGTGATAAGTCAGTATTCTGTAATAAGCAGTGTGCTAGAATCAATAAAAGGAGGGCAGGATTTAACAAAGGATTATGCTGTAAAAGTATTAGATCAGAGAGCGGTTGAACTGCCGACTTCTGTTCAGGTTATTAGAGGGGCAATATATAACGTACCTGCCCTGGAAAATTTATTCATTGCTCCTATTAGACTAACCTGGAAGTCTATTCTATCGGATGCGGGTCAGTATTTAAACCTTGAGTGGAAAGCAAAAATTTCAGATGCTTTTAATAATACTTTGGCGAACTTTTTCCCATTTAAAAATAATAGTAGTGATGCGCCTATTCAGGATTTCAAGGATTTCTTTCGACCTTCCGATGGAATTTTATGGTCATTTTTTAATACCGAATTAGGTCCTTTCATTAATAAAGAAAGATGGGGTGTAAATAAATGGGAAGGACAGGGTATAAATATCTCGGTTGATTTTATTTCTGCACTAAAGAAAGCTAATCAAATTTCCGGTTTATTATTCAAAAACGGAGATCTGGGTTTTTCGTTTAGATTAAAACCTCAACGACCTGAATCAGAACTAATAAATGGGGAAAAACCATATGTGGAAAGAGTTTATCTGTATTTAAATGGAGATGAAAATTCTTATCAAATGGGATCTTCTTTTTGGAAAGAGTACGTTTGGCCGGGGGGTAAAGGGACACCAGGCGCTAGATTAAATATTTCAATCAGAGATTATGGATCTTCAGAGACAAAAGCTTATGATGGCGATTGGGCATTATTTAAATTATTTGATGATGCAGTAGTTTCCCATGGAGCTTCATCTTCACAATATATTTTTAACTGGCTTTTTAAAAAACAGAATGCTTACAATGTAATTGTATCTTATATTGTTGATACAGGGAGTTCTAAAAATCCTTTCGCAGAAGATTTTTTTAGTTCTTTTAAGCCTCCAAATAGAATAAACTGATTGTAATTTTTATATTGAAAGAGATATATAATCAAAATTTAACGTGTGGATACTTTGGTAAACTTCCAGTATTTCGGGATTTTGTAAAATATAATACCGGGAATAATGAAATTTTGGTTCTGGATAAATGGCTTCAGGAAGGATTAATTTTAGCTAAACAAAAGCTGAAAAATGATTGGAAACCAGTTTATAAAAAATCCCTGCCTTTAAGATTTTTTTATCCTTTTACCGGGACGGATCAATTTATTTCGGGAATAATTTTTCCAAGCAACGACAAAAGCGACAGAGTTTTTCCATTTTTGATGTTCTTTAATTATAATAAAAATATTTTTGAGATATTTCCATTTTATCTTATTCCTTTAATTTTTAAAAATGAATATAGTGTGTTTGAAAAAATCTTTAATAATATTGATAATAATATCTTACAAAGCAATTTAAATGAACTAATTAGTCAAATATCTTCATTTCATATTGAAGAACCTATAAATGAATCATATCAAGATTTTATAAGTAATTCATCTCAGGAACTTCTTTGGAAGAGAATCTTTGGAGATTTTAGTTCAGAAAAAAAATACTGCATCATTAATAATATTTTTGATCCTAAAATAAAGAACAGCACTTTAACCTTAAAATTTTATTTTAATTCCGATGACGAAAATGATGTCTTGGATATATGCTTTTTACTAAATATGGTTGCAATATCTAAAAGCAATTTTTTTTTGCCGGCAATGTTCTGGAGTAAAGATATCAACAATAATATTTCTCTCTATATATTACCTTCAAAACCTGTTACAATAAATTTTTTAGATATAATTTATTCAAACAACGATAGTGATAGGATTCTTAAAGTGAATGAAAAACTGGGATCCGTTCCTGTTTCCAGCAAAATAAAAAACCTTCTTAATAAAAAGGAAATAAGTTTGAAAGAATTGCTTCAAGTTTTAAATTGTTAGTGAATTCGATAGTGTATGAAAACTTTATAATAATATAAAACTATACACTTAATACATCACTTACCAATCTTCCGCAATTTAAGTGTAACTCAAGAAAATTTTGGAGAAAATTGATATGGATGAAGTTAAAGAAATAGAAATATCCGAATTTGTACAGGAATATTTAGAACCCATTCCAGGTGATAAACCAACGGGAATTGATGCATCAAATGAAGAGGAATATTTTAAACTAAATATGGAAATTCCCAAAACTACGCCTGATTATACAAAATGTATAGAGCTTTCCAGTATAATACTCAAAGAAAAAAGTAAAGACCTTAAAGTAGCTTCGTGGCTATGCTTTGCTTTATTCAGAACGGAAAAAATAAAAGGACTTAAGGACGGATTAAATGTTATAAACCATCTTTTAAGTAGATATGGGAATAAGTTATTTCCTGAAAATGATTTGCATCGCAGTAAGGCGCTTCAGTTTTTGAATACAGCCAGGTTTTTTAAACTCATTGAAAGGGAGGAAATAAATAAGTCGAATGCAAATGATATTATTGAAGCGGGTGAAACATTAACACTAATTATAGATGAAAGTAAAAAACTTTTTCCGGAAAATATTCCGGTATTGAAATCTATTAAAAAAACAATTGAAGAGCATATTGAAAATGCAAAATTATTAACTGTTCCCCTTCCGAAAGTGGAGGAAAAAATTACCGAAGAAAAAAAAGAAACTAGTGCAGCTATTCAAAATAAAGCGGAAACAATACCTAAAGTTCCTGCTGTAAACAAAGTTGTTGCACAACCTCCAAAAGAAATCAAATTAGGTACTGAAAAAGATGCAATAAAACAATTAAGGCAAACATTATTATTCTTCTTTGAAAAAGAAACTGACGGAAGCAAAAAGGAACAGGTTCCGGAATCTCCATTTGTATTCGGGCTTTCAAGGCAGTTACAATGGGGTAGACTTATCAAACCTCCGGATACCAATAAAGTAACGCAGATCGATCCACCAAATCAGATTATGCAAAATAAAATTAAAGAATGGTTTTCCTCAGCCAGTTGGAATATCCTTATTCCACGGATTGAAATTAATTTTCTAAAGCCTGACGGTGAATTTCCATATTGGCTTGATACACAAAGATATGTTACCCAAGCCCTTGAGCAGAAGGGAGATATTTATGTTCAGGCTTCTCAGGATATAAAAATGAATCTTGCAATTTTATTGAGAAGAATACCTGAACTTCCTCAATTGAAATTTAAAGATAAACAAACTCCCTTTGCCGGCAACGAAACAATAAAGTGGATAGATGATGAAGTTAAACCCCTTTTAAGCGGTAGCAGCGGCGGTTCTATAATTCTTCCTCCTATTATGGGTGAAGATTATGAACCTTTGACAAAACAATACGAAACTGCCTGCAGTGAACTGCCGCAAAATTTCGAAGAAAATTTAGCAGAAATGCAAAAGGGTATAATGACTGATGATCGTAGCAAAGGTAAATTTTTAAGAAGACTTAATCTGGCAAATTATTGCTTTGCAGCTAAACAATACAGTCTTGCAAAAATTATTTTTTTGGAATTATCAAAATTAATTACCGAATACAATTTAATGGAATGGGAACCTGCATTATGCACAGCAGTTTGGCAATCGGTTTATCTTACTAATACCAAAATTGTAAATGATAATGACAGGGAGGAGATTAAAACGGAAATCAAAAAAGAACAGGAAGAATTGTTTTCTAAAATTGCAAAATACGACGGAATATTAGCAATTAAATTAACTAATAATAAATAATAAATGATAAAAAGGAGGTTACTATGGCAAGAATGACCGCACCCAAAATTGCACAGCGGGTTAAAGTATCAATACTTCCAAGCAGCGACGCAAAAGAAAGTGTTGAACTGGATTACCGTTTTTTAATTCCCGGTAACTATAGTAAAAGTGAGCCGGGTAATTTAGGTTCTTTAAAAGACCGGAGACTTAGAACTATAAGCAGAAAGGGTGATTTTCAGAAAGTTTTAAAGGATATAAATCCGAAATTAAAACTAAGTGTTACAAATAAATTATCTGATGATCCCGATGCTCAAATGGAAGTAAATCTTGATTTCCAGGATATTAAAGATTTTCATCCGGATGAAATTGTTAAAAAAGTTGAACCGCTTCAACGACTTCTTGAAGCAAGGGAAAGATTGAAACAATTAAAATTAACTGTTTTAAAGGATGCTAATTTGAAAAAAGCTCTTGAAGGCGTTCTTAAAGATGGTGAAAGCAGTATCGATGATTTGATGACCAAGCTTGGAGCATCTCAGGAAAGTGCTGCATCTGGGGAAAAGAAAGAATAATTTCCATACTTATAAACCAATATAATTTTTTAAGGAGGTTTTTTAAAAATGGCTAAAGAAAAAACAACTGCAACGGAACAGGCAAAACAAACCGAACAAAGTTCTGTTGATAAATTATTATTAATGCTTGACGATTCTAAAAAAAATGCAGTGGCGGAGTTTATAAGTAAAGTTGGGAAAGAATCTCAGGTATTTAAAATAACGGGCGCACTGGTCGATTCATATATAGCAGATATTGATACCGTGTTAAGTGCTCAGGTGGATGAAATCCTGCATAATCAGGACTTCCAGGAACTGGAATCTACTTGGCGGGGGTTATTATTCCTTGTTCAAAATACAGAGTTTAGTAAACCTGTAAAGTTTGAATTACTGGATACAACAAAGGAAGAATTATACGATGATCTAAATGAAGCTGCTAATGGTGAAGGTTATGAAAAAGATTCGGGATTATGGCACCATATATATTGGGGCGCATATGATAAAGTCGGCGGTCATTCCTACACTTCAATAATTGGTGATTTTGCTGTTGAAAATACACCGCAGGATATTGGATTGCTCCAGCATTTATCTATTTTATCCGAATCTGCCCAGATACCGTTTATTGGAAATGCAAGTCATAAGTTTTTCGGTGAGAAAAGTTTTGGCGATGTTATGGACAACCGCTTTTTGTCCGAGCAGGTTAACGAAGGAGCGGAATTTACTGGATGGAGAGCCTTTAGAGATGACGACCGTTCAAAATATATCGGGTTGGCATTACCCCGCTTCCTTGGAAGACTACCTTATAACCAGGAATCCGAACCTACAAAAAACTTTAACTATACCGAAGGTGTTTACCGGGAAGGGAAAGATAACAGCCTTTGGTGCCATGCTTCTATGGCTCTTGCTTCGAATATGGTTAGAAGCTTTGAAAAATGGGGTTGGAGTGTAAAAATTGTAGGTGTCGAGTCTGGCGGTAAAGTTGAAAATTTACCTACGCCGACATATGAAGAACATGGTCAGAAGAAATTAAAAGTTCCGATTGAAGCATCCGTAGGACAGGCAAAAGACCAGGAATTATGTGATCTTGGTTTTATTCCTCTTGCACATTGGGATAGAACTGACTATGCATGTTTCTTTGAGGTTCCTTCGGTAAACAGAGCTAAACAAATTAAAAATGATCCAGAGGCAACTGCTAATTACGCTGTTGGTGCAAGATTGCAATACACCATGCTTGTTACCAGGATAGCTCATTATTTAAAATATCATCAATTAACATTTGTTGGTAAAAATGCAGGTGCTCCAGAAATTGAAAAAGATTTAAAGAAATGGTTGGACACTTTAGTGGCTGATTTTCCGAATGCACCTGAATCGGTTATAGCTGAGAGACCACTCCGTTCATATCAGTTAAAAGTCGAAGAACTCCCTGAAAAACCAGGTTTCTTCCAAATTAGTGCCGAATTCAGACCTCATGTTGCTATTACTGGCATGGATGTAAATCTTAAACTTATTGCATTTCATTCAAGCGAAGAGGCTTAATTAATTAAATATATTTAATCTAAAATAATTCTTGGAGGCTCAAATGGCAGTAAAAGGTGAAGTCTTATTTAAAGATGCAAGCGGAACGGAATTAACCGGGCCCCGCGAAAACAAAACCAGCTTGGTTTATGAATTTAGTCATGAAGTCTATCTTCCCTTTGAAACTGAGGAAAATAGAATTCAGGGTTCACGTCGTATAACAGCTTTTGAACTGGTAAAAAATATTGATAGTCTAACACCACAGCTTTACCAAATATCATGTAATGGTACTACGTGCGAAGAAATAAAAGTTACACTATACAGAATAGCCGAACAATCCGGGGAAGAAGAACCTTACTTCAACTATTTATTAACAAAAGCCCGGATCGTTTCGGTATTAAACTGGATGCCGCCCACATATATTCCCGAAAATGAATCGATTGGCCATCTTGAAAAATTAAAAATAATTGCCCAGCAGATTACTTGGGAATATTTAGAAGGAGGTGTTACTTATACTGAAAATATTGTTATGAAAAGTAAAAAGTAATTATTCCCTTCTAATTGTAATTATATTCATATTACTGCAATTAACCTTATCTCCCTATAACGTTTTAATTCCTTGTTTATAGAATTGTGAAAATATTATTCATCGGTTAAAGCGCAAACAATATTTTCAAATGAGATGAAGAGATTTTTCAGTCAAACACAGAACTTTTTCTTAAAATAAATCTTTCAATAATTTAAGCAAGGAGGTTAAAATGGCTGTGAAAGGTGAAATATCGATTAAAACTGCCGACATGGGAGAACTTGAAGGGCCAAGAGAAAATAAGACAAGCCTGATTTTTGAATTCAAACATGAGGTTTATCTTCCTTTCGAAAGTGAGGAAAACAGGCCCCAGGGCATGAGGAAAATTACTCCTTTTGAAATCGTAAAAAGTATTGACCGGATAACTCCGATACTCTACAATATTATTTGCGATGGTGTTTTATGCACCGAAGTTGTGATAACTTTATATAGAATTGCCGAACAATCTGGTGAAGAAGAACCGTATTTCAAGTATCAATTAAATGATGCAAAAATTGTGTCGGTGCAAAACTGGATGCCTCCCACTTATATCCCGGAGAATGAATCAATTGGTCATCTCGAAAAAGTAAAAATTCTTGCCAGAAAATTTACTTGGACATATCTTGACGGAGGTATTACTCATGAGGAAGTGGCTTTTTAGTCTTATTTTATAGAGACTGATTTAATTTAAAAAAATAATTAAATCAGTCTCCTATTGGTTTCAAACAATACTATAAAATTTAAAATGTTATAAATAAAATTTTGCATCACCAAAATACTTAAATATTTAATGAGAAATTTAAGTTTATATGATTTACTTGTTGGTCAGTTTGTTTCTGAATCATCAAATCCTGATGATATTGGAGACCAGTATTTTGATCAGTTAAATGAAGATGAAAAGTTAAAATATAGTATTATTGAAAACCTAAGAATGCTTTTGACTACGCGGCAGGGTTCTGTTCAGCATCTTCCTCATTTCGGCATGCCGGATATTCTCCAAATTTATTTCGATACCGGTTCAATTGATCCTATTAAGAAAGAAATTACGGAAGTTATTTTGAATTATGAACCGAGAATCGGGGATGTTAAAATTCAGAAATCACAGTTTGATCAAAATAATATGCGAATAACTTTAAAGATTATTGCATCAATTAAGGATGTTCCGAATAAGGAGATACTCTTAACCGAATTTTCTACAACCGGCTGGACAAAAGTTATGTTTGAGAAGGAATCGAATGAGTACAGATAAATATTTTGAAAGAGAATATAATTTTCTCCAGGTATCAGGAGAAGAATTTAGTAAAAAACATCCAACCCTTGCTTCCCACCTTCATATGAGCGAAAGAGAAAGGAAAGATCCTTTTGTAGAAAGATTAATGGAAGGATTTGCTTTCTTAGCCGGAAGAATTCATG
Organism: uncultured Ignavibacteriaceae bacterium; assembly: GCA_964448105.1. Taxonomy (GTDB): domain Bacteria; phylum Bacteroidota; class Ignavibacteria; order Ignavibacteriales; family Ignavibacteriaceae; genus CAVQBP01. The sequence continues at coordinate 11,192 of CAYUVK010000072.1, read as the reverse complement.
AAAGATTAGATGATGAATTCCCGGAAATCGCAGGCGGTATATTAGAAATTTTGTTTCCTCATTTATTAAAGCCTTTTCCTTCTTGTGCAATTCTGCAGGCAACTGCAAAACCTGGGGCAATTACCCAGGCGGTTACTATAAATAAAGGTAGCGAGATTCAAACTGTTACCGGGAAATACAAAGTAAAATACAAAGTTTATTCCGGTCCTCATGAAAAAAGCAGGGTAACTGAAAAAGAAGAACCTGCAGAATTTATTTTCAAGACAACCCAGAATTTAATTGTACGGCCTTTAAAGTTAACGCATTTGAGAATTGAAGAATCTCCACAAGGAAATTCTTCTTTGATTATAAGGATGCAGCCGGATAGGAATGTTAATTTTTCCGCATTGAATATGAAAAATTTCCAGATTTATATTCAAGGTTCCACTTCGGTTAAATATAATCTTCTCCTTTATCTTACAAAATTTGTTTCGTCAATTTATATAAGGGAAATAATCGATAATAAGGGACAATTTCAAAAAATAAATAATTTTAATATAGGAATTCCGGAATTATCCGAAGATCATATAGATGATGAAAATGATTCTGCTATTCTTCCATATTCAAAACAAACCTTCCCGGGGTTCAGGCTTCTCCATGAGTATTTTTCTTTCCAGGAGAAATTCTTTTTTATAAATATTAAGGGACTGGAAAATTTTAAGGATTCGGGTGAATCGAATCCTTTTGAAATTAAAATTGATTTTAACCGGAAGCTTTTAAGAGAAAAATATCCTGAACAAAAAGACATACTTCTTCACTGTACACCGATTGTTAATTTATTTTCCCGCTCAACTGAAGAAGTTATTGTTGACCAACGGCTTCCTGAATATTATATCGTACCGGATCTTAACCGGAAAAAAAGCAGGGAAATTTATTCCGTTGATAAAATATCGGGAATAAGTGAAAATAAGATTGAACAGTATAAATATATTCCTATAACTGCACATGATATATTAGAGACAAATAATCCCGAATATAATTACAAAAGGTTTTATTCCGTTTTCAGAAGGACACAAAAAAGTGATATGACTGGAACTTTTATCAGGCTGTTCGGTCCTAGTATGGAAGAGGAATTTTTCCCGAAAGAAACTTTAAGTATCCAGGCTACGCTTTCCAACGGATTTCTTCCGTCTGCCTATCTTGAAGCAGGTGCGATAAAGGAACCTGTTGACTTTCCTGCAGGAATAGAAGCATCAAATGTTACCGTACCAAGTGAAGTGTTGGATTGCCCTGAAAAACAAAATTACTTATGGTCTTTAATTGCTCATCTTACGGTAAGCTATACTTCTTTGTCCGATGCCGAATCACTAAAAAGTATTCTTAATTTATATAACTGGGCAAAAGCATTTAATCATCCGAATAAAAAAAGAATTGAAGGCATAAAAAAAATTCACCCGCCTAAAATTGTAAGCAAAATAATTAATGATGGCGGGGGAGGTTTAATAAAAGGTATAGAATTTAAAATTGAAGTAGATCCGAAGGATTATGAACATGGGGAAGGAGAAATTCATCTGATGGGAATGGTTTTGAATTATTTCCTTTCCCAGTATGTAACTTTGAATTCTTATGTGTTACTAAAAATAATCGAAATGGGAACAGGAAAGGAATACTCTTGGATACCGCTGTCAGGCAAAATATTTACAATCTAAATCCGCAAGCAGACAGACTTATTAAAGAATTAATAAAGAATGGTTCTGCATTTAATGTTTGGCATGCAGTATGGATTGCCGAGACTATCACAAAAAAACTTCATCCGGATAGGAAAGAATTTTTATTGGAACAATCCGGATTAAAATTTCGTCCTTATGAGAAATATGAATTTCCGCCTCATGATATAAAAAAAATCTCCTTTGAAGATAATACTTTTTCTTTCATTTTAACATTCTTAGGATTATATGGAATTAATTCTCCTTTGCCAAGGTGCTATCACGAACAGGTTGCTGTGCAGCAAAGAACTCTTGGAAAAGGTATGGTCCCTTTACAAAATTTTTTAGATATTTTTAATAACAGGTTTTATTGGCTTTATTATCAATCATGGAAAAAATACAGGTTTTATCTTTTCCTGAATCAAGATGCAAATAATAAAATCAACGAAAGAATCAATTCATTTACGGGCTGGGGCATATTCACACCGGAACAGAAATCCACATCGTTAAAACAGGGAAATGAACCGGTTATTCATAATCTTGCTTTATTGAAATTTTCCGGAATTTTTGCTCAGCGTGCAAGGAATAAAGCCGGTTTAAAAATACTCCTTTGTTATCTCTTCCCTGATATTAAAATGAAAGTTAAAGAATTTGTTCCTCGCTGGATTGAATTAAATGATATTCCCGGTTTGGAAGGAGACAAGAATAGACTCGGTGAAAATTGTTTCATTGGTAAATTTATAAGAGATTACATGAGTAGAATTTGTATAGAAATTGGACCTATAACTTTTGAAGAATATCTAAATTTTTTACCTGGAACGAAACAAGCAAGTAAATTGATTGGACTTTTAAAAATTTATTTAAATGATGGTTTGGAATTTGATTTTGAATATAAAATAAATGCAGATACTATTGCTGCGATTTCATGGGATGATGAGCGGTTAAAACTCGGCTCCACATTGTGGCTCGGAAAACCCGGAAAAGAAGAAATAAAAGTCTATTTAAGTTATGAAGAAATAACAAGCACAAACCTCACCTAAATCTTCTCTTTATTAAGAAGGCGACTATTAAAAGCGCATTATCGTGGCTGACCTAAAAGTAAGTAATTTTCATTTCGAGGGAGTCTTCTATTGAGACGTGTAAACCTCTGGCTTAAATCTTTTCAAAACGCAAGATTTCTCCCTTCGGTCGAAATGACAAACGCAATTTATGGACACCTGGCGAAAGGTGAGGTTAAAAATATCCAATCCTAAAACATACTCAAAAAAAAGTTTTATTAAATCTTTAGGAGATTTAAAAATGCAAAGCAAAGATTTAAAATCCCTCCTGTTAAAGCTTAATAATTATCTCGTTCGTAATCTTGATACCGCAACCGGCCTTGGAATAAACCGTGGTCATTATGAAATTACTTTTGATCATCTTTTAAATTCCCTGCTCGAAGACGGGCATGGAGACATTCCATTAATACTAAAACATTATGGAATAGATTCGGGAGATATCCAAAAAATTGTACAAAAAAACCTTGGTGAATTAGACACCGGAAATTCCGGGAAACCAAAATTATCTCCGCTGCTTGCTGAATTGCTTCAGCAGGCATGGATTACAAGTTCGGTTACACATCATGAAACTAAAATAAGATCAGGTGCATTGTTCGAAGTTTTTGTAGCATCCGAACAGGTAATAAGCAGCAGGATGATGGACATACTTTCACTTGTTAAAGAGGAAGATTTACGTACTAATTTTTATACAATAGTAAAAGGATCGGTTGAAGATCCGGATGTTTCATCGGAAGTTATTTCTCCCGAGGAGGCACGTGAAATGGCACCCGGCGAAACGGTGCTTGATCTTTATACTACAAATCTAACACGGCAGGCAAAAGAAGGTAAAATTGATCCGATCCTGGGAAGGGACGAAGAAATAATTCAGGTAATAGAAGTGCTTTGCAGGAGAAAAAAATCAAATCCCATATTATTAGGTGAACCCGGCGTTGGTAAGACTGCACTGGTTGAAGGATTGGCAATTAAAATTGCTTCGAATGAAATACCCGACATACTAAAAAATAACCAGATATATTCCCTTGATATGGGTTCTCTCCAGGCAGGGACTAAAATGCGGGGAGAATTTGAAAAAAGATTAAAAGCAGTTATAACCGAAGTAAGCAATTCTCCTGAACCTGCAATACTTTTTATTGATGAAGCGCATACATTAATAGGGGCAGGGGCTTCTGCCGGCGGAAGTGATGCTGCCAATCTTTTAAAGCCGGCTTTGGCAAGAGGAGATTTCAGAGCGATTGCAGCAACTACTTACCTTGAGTATAATAAATATTTTGCTAAAGACGCTGCTCTAGAGAGACGCTTTCAACCGATTCATGTAGGTGAACCCGGTGACGATAAGGCGATATTAATGCTTCGCGGTATTAAAAATAAGTATGAAACATATCATGGTATACATATTACCGATGAAGCTCTTGAAGCAGCAGTCAAGCTGTCGCGGAAATATATTGCCGGAAGACAATTGCCGGATAAAGCTGTTGATCTTCTTGATACTTCTGCAACCCGGGTTAAAATGTCTTTAACGAGTAAACCTCCGAAACTTGAATTATTAATAAGCGAATTAAAATCTGTAGATATAGCCATAAGCACACAGCAAAAAGATTCGGATCTGGATCTTAAAATTGACCGGGATATTTTTAATGAATTAAAAGAAAAAAGAAAAACTCTTGATTCCGAAATAAAAGTACTGGAAGAAAAATGGATAAAGGAGAGTGAGCTTACACGTAAATTGATGGATTTAAGGAAAAAGAAATTTGAAAAAGACGGGAAGAAGAACGGCGAACCGGAGATTTTAAAAGAAATTGAAAAAGTCAGGGAAGAATTAAAAGCATTTCAAGATGGGGGACCCCAGGTATTTGCTGAAGTAACTTCAAATACTGTCGCCGAAGTTATTGAAGCATGGACAGGAATAAAAGTAGGGAATATGACAAGGGATGAAATGACAACTTTTCTTCAATTGGAAGATGATTTGAAAAAAAGAGTTGTCGGTCAGGATCATGCAATAAAGCAAATTGCCGATGTAATTAGGGGTGCTAAAGTAGGAATAAAAAAAGAAGAAGGACCTATCGGCGTATTTTTATTAGTTGGACCAAGCGGCGTGGGAAAAACGGAACTTGCCCGTGTTGTCGCAGAAGTATTATTCGGTGATGAAAGATTTATGGTTACTCTAAATATGACCGAATACCAGAATGAATATAATACTTCGAGATTAATTGGTGCTGATCCTGGACTGGTTGGTTACGGGGAAGGCGGTGCTTTAAGTGAACCTGTAAGAAGGAGACCTTACTGTGTAGTATTACTTGATGAAGTTGAAAAAGCAAATCCTTCGGTAATTGATTTATTTATGCAAATATTTGATCGCGGAATGCTTCAGGATGCCGACAGAAGAAATATCGATTTTTCAAACACAATTATTTTTATGACTTCAAACCTCGCTTCTGAAGTCTTATTCCAGAAATATAACGACGGAATGACTTCGCCTGATGACCTGCTCGAAGAGTTACGTCCTTACATGAATCAATATTTCAGACCGGAATTTCTTGGAAGAGTAAAACCCATTATATTCCTTCCATTAAGCAAGGATGTAATGAAGCCAATAGTAGAAATGAAACTGGGAAAAATCAAAAAGAAATTACTGGAAAACAGGGGACTAGGAGTTGAATTTAACAAGGCAGTGATAGAAGATATTGTTGATTCATGTACAAGAGCTGAAACCGGTGCTAGAAATATTGATGCAATAGTTGACAAAAAATTAGCACCGGAAATTTCTGCCCAGTTATTAGGATATATGGCAGAAGGAAAAAGCCCTTCCAAGCTGAATGTTACAAAGACAAAAGACGGCGGATTTAAGTATAAATTCTCATAATATATTCATTTTTATAATCTTACAATTTTGTGGCATAGTATCCTGTATTAAATAATCTGTAATCTTGTAATTTAAAAAAGAGGCTGATGATGGTAGTATATAAACATAATCAACCATATTATGAATTTCATTTTTCGGACCTGGATGAAGATGCAGTTAATGTCCTTTCATTTGAAGGTGAAGAGGAAATTTCAAGTCTATTTGAATATCGAATTGAACTTGTGTCAAAAGACCCGGAATTGGATTCTGTTAAAATTTTAAATAAAGCTGCTACTTTTATTATGAACCGCGGCGATGAAGAACCGGTAAAAATTCATGGAATAATATCCGATTTTGAACAATATGGGATGACCCCGGACTATGTATTTTATAAAGCAGTTTTGGTTCCCCAGGTCTGGAGGTTAAGTCTTGTCTTTCAGAATGAAGTATACCAAAATATGAATATTAAGGATATTATTGAAAAAATATTGGATGATATTGGTTTAACTGGTCAGGATTATAAAATTGATTTAAAAAGCAGCTACCCGAAAAAAGAATATATGGTTCAATACCGGGAAACAAATTTAAATTTTCTTAAGCGGCGCCTGGAGCATTATGGCATTTATTTTTATTTCGATCATTCCGCCGATAAAGATGTTATTGTCTTTACGGATTCAAACGGATTGTTAAAAGAATTACCGCTTGATGGAGCCATAGGTTATAATATTAATAAGGATCCTTTAAGCGAAAAAGAATCTGTTTCGGAAATTAACTGTAAAGAAAAAATTGTTACAGGTATGGTACAGTTAAAAGATTACAATTATATGTTTCCTGAAAAACAATTAATGGCGCAAAGTCAAATTGACAACACACAACCGGGATTATTTTATGACTTTGGGGAGGATTTTGAGAATGAAAGTCAGGCGGAATCCCTTGCAAAGATTAGGAACCAGGAATTTTTATGCGGCAAAAAGATATTTTACGGCAAAAGCGACTGCAGATATTTTTCGGCAGGCTATAAGTTTAAGTTAGAAAAGCATTACCGTCAAAGCTGGAATAGTGAATATATAATCACTAGAGTACAGCATTCCGGCAATCAGCAAGGGTTATTCGGGTTACTTAATTACTTAAAGAAAAATGTGGCTACTTATGAAAATTATTTTACTGCAATACCTTCCGATATTGAATATCGTCCAGTACGCAAAACTCCTGTTCCCAGAATATCAGGGATTATGAGCGCGAAAATAGAATCCGGTTCGGGCGATGAATATGCGTTTATTGATAATCATGGCAGGTACAAAGCAAAAATGCTGTTTGATATTAGCGATAAGAGCAATGGAGAAGCTACATTGCCTATAAGATTAACCCAGTCTTATTCTGGCTCGGGATATGGTATCCATTTCCCTAATCATGCAGATACAGAATTGTTGTGGTCTTGTGTTGACGGAAATCCTGACCGTCCCATTGGATTGGGAACAATACCTAACCCGTCAAATGCTTCACCGTCAACAGGGGGAAACAAATCTCAAAGCGTTATTCGTACTGCAGGGCAGAATGAATTAACCTTTGACGATAAAACAGGGAGTGAAAATATTTACATACACGGAACGAAGGACTGGACTATTGATATAACTAATGACAAAAATCAGAAGATAGGTAATAACGAAACACTTTCTGTTGGTGCAAATAGAGATAAGAGTGTTGGAAGTAATCAGAGTGAAACAATTGGAGCTAATAAAACAATCAGCGTTGGAGGAAATCACAGCGAGACTATTTCAGGAAATATGACACAGGCTATTGGAGTAGCTAAATCTGAATCCATATCGGCTGCTAAAGCCCTCACAATTGGTGCAGGCTATCAGGTAACTGTAGGAGCAGCAATGAATGAGACTGTTGGAGGAGCTAAAATGGAAGAGGTTGGTGCATATAAAATGGAATCAATTGGTGGAAATAAAACTGAAAGAGTTGGAAATAAAAAAGATTTATCAACAGGCGGTGATTTTGCTATTGCCGTGGGTGGGAATCTTAGTATTGCCGTTAAAGAAAAAGGTTCATTAAGTTTTTCAAAAGATCTTGATATTGGAACAGAAAAAACACTCACTACAAAAGCCAAAGAAAGTATCTTAATCCAAAGCGATAAAGATATTACTCTGAAAGCAGGTAAAGCTCAAATAGTCTTGAAAAAGAATGGAGATATTACAATTAAAGGTAATAAGATAAATATTAAAGGATCAGGAGATGTAAAGATAAAGGGATCGAAGGTTGGAATAAACTAATAAGTTTTTATCAGTAATTATATGGATATAAAGAACAATACACCATTTGAATTTATAGCTATACCAAACTACGACAAAGAGGGAAGAGAAGTATTTACGAACATTGTTAAAGGAACTTTCTCATTTTCACGAAATCAACCACTGAAAATTGCTGAGGAACAAGTTCCCATTACAATGGCTGATGAATATTGGGGTGAACCTGGGCAGTCTCCGATTAAATATGAATCTGATTTGGCGGTTTTTAAGCCTACTACTGATTTAATATTGCTTGGATATGCTTATAATTATAACAGACAGAAAATTAAGGAAGCAAGTGTATATTTTTCTATAGGTTCAAATACTAAAAAAGCTGTAGTAAAAAGTGAAGAACCAACTGGGAAAATTCCTTTGTATTTGTTAGAAGATTTTTATACAAAAAGGGGATTGCTTAAATTAAAACAAACCGGAACGGGTTTTGGATTCTATCCAAGACAATTTAAACCTAGGGTGAAATATGCCGGGACATATGATGAACAATGGAAAAAAGAACGCAGTCCTTTTTTACCGAGAGATTTTGATTACCGCTTTTTTCAATCAGCATATCCTGAACTTATTACTCAAAAGTATTTAAAAGGAAACGAAAAAGTTTACGCAGTAAATGTATGGGCGGATGGTCCAATCAAGTTTAATATTCCTGATATTACTCTGAGGTTGAAGACGATTTTTGAACAAAAACTTATTGAAGAAGATGCGATGTTAGATACTGTTATACTCGAGCCGGAAGAGAATCGGGCATTATTAATTTGGAGACAGATGATTCCATGTCAGGGGATGACGATGGAAATACGCGGTTTTGAAATTAATATGAATGGGCTTAATTAACAGAAATAATTTAAGTATGAATTTAAACAATCAAAATAGCCGGATTAATGAAAGGGTAGTAATTACTGGAATCGGTATGGTAACCCCAGTAGGGCATGATAGTATAATGGCTCCAGCCTCCATTAATGCAGGTATATCTAGATTTAAAGAAATACCGGATTTTGTGACGAAAAAAGGCGCGGCATCTATTGGGAGCTTTGCTTACGGAATAACCGATGATAGAAGCGGAAGTGATCGTTTACTGTCTATGGCTATTCCTGCGGCACAAGAAGCTTTATTTATGGCAGAAGAGTTTTATGATGACTTGAATATCCCTGAAGGTGTCCTTTTCCTATCATTATCTCCCAAAGAAAGACCGACCTATGAAGATTTTGATCAAGATGATATCAAAGATTTGCTTGAATTGGCTGAAATTGAAAATATTTCTTCCGTAGAAATAATTAGAGAAGGCCATTCCGGAGGAGTTATTGCATTATCGAAATCAATATCTCTCTTGAGACAAAATAAAGCAAAAGTTTGTATTGTCGGAGGTGTTGACTCTTTGGTCGAGTATCCGGCTCTTGTATGGCTTGAGGAAAAAAGTAGATTAAAAACTGATGACCGACCATACGGATTTATTCCAGGTGAGAGTGCAGCATTTTTAGTTTTGGAACTGGAATCAACCGCGATTCAAAGAGGGGCGCCGATATTAGCGCAGATTGTAAATATGGGTTATACAATAGAAAAGGCTAACATACTATCAGAAGAACCTTTATTCGGAATTGGTCTCTCCGAATCAATTAATACCACTCTGATAAGATCAAAATTAAGAACTGATGAAATTAGTGGAATGATCTGCGATCTTAATGGCGAGTATTATCGTATGAAGGAATGGAGCTTAGCACAAAGTAAAATATTTGATGGATCGAGTCCACTGCCTCAATTATGGCATCCTGCGGAATGTATTGGTGATATAGGGGCTTCCTCAGTAATTGTATTCTCTGCATTAGCTGTTGCCTGTATAAAAAATAATTATTTCAATGGTGATAAATTACTTATTTGGAGTTCTTCAGATATGGGAGGAAGAGGAAACGTGATATTGACTTCTTATTTAGGAAATGGAGCCGGCTAAGCATGATACGTGAGTACACAAAACCAGCCCCCATTATGGATATTTTGGAGGAACATGTAGAAGAGTCGGCATTCATGTATGAAAGCCGATTAAGATCTTTTGTAGATCCCGAGCTTTCATGGAAAGACCTGTTAGACTATGAACAGAGAATGTTGCCGCATCTTCATGCTCTTGCATTGGGTGGATTTGATTCGGCAAAGTTTTTAAAAGATAAGTTAACATTAGATGAGGATGAAGAACCTGGTGAAACGTTTGTTGCGTCTTATGTTTATACAACACTTAAATTAATTGAGCCGATGCAATGGCTGATTGAGGTTTTAATACAGCAACCACCTCATTTCAAAGCGATTGTTGACGGGTTGAAATTTTCTAAAAGTAAGGAGCTTGAAGGGTGGCTTGAATATTTCATTGGGTTTGAAAATCCGATTATCCGTACCGTAGGCGCAGAAGTTATTGGTTATCGAGGTTTGTATAGCTTGAAAGATAAACTAATGCAATTACAAAGTGATTCAGATCCTTATGTGTCTATAGCTGCAAATTATTCTCTTTCCATTATGGGTGTTATGCCTGACAAATATAAACTCAAGACATATTTGGATGAAGATAATCCTTCTGTTGTATTGAAAGCAATAGAGTTGTTACTGCGGTTGGGAGATAGCGACATCCTCGAAATTTGTCGAGAGAAATGCGCATTATCAGAGCTTGAGATTGTTCGAAAACTGATATTCTATCTTGCCATTGCCGGGAACCTAAACGATGTTGAAATAATTAATGATCTGATTCAACGACAACCAACGATAAAAAAAGAGTGTCTGCTGGCTTTAGGAATGATCGGTCATGCTGGGTCGTTGAATTTGCTTGTTAACCACTTAGATAACTTGGATGATTGGGATTCATATACTGCAGCATTTCAAGGGCTTAGATTTATAACGGGGATGGATTTTATACCTCAGTTTGATCCTGATGAAGCAGAACATGAAGAGGTTACTAAATACAAAAACCTTTGGGAGGAAAGGCTGGATAAAAACCGGAATAATTTTTCAGAAGGGTTTAAATGGAGAAGAGGGGAAAAACTATCGCCTGAAGTTTTATATAAGGACCTGAATTGGATTGGTAATCCATGCAGGGAATTCTCTTACCTTGAAATGGTGTTAAGATATGGTTTGGTTCATAACTTCCAATATGATCAATTTTATGATGTGCAAGTCCGGCAATTCCATAACATAAATCAATGGATTCAACAGGAAAATAATAAATATCAACCCGGAGCCTATTATTTTCATAAAAACAAACTAGCTTGATATGGAGGAATATCATTATGGGCGTAACAGTAAATGTAAATATGAGGTCAGTTGTTCATAA
>CAYUVK010000071.1:0-25714 GCA_964448105.1 uncultured Ignavibacteriaceae bacterium | reverse complement strand
TTAGAATATAATTTTTCTCATCCCTAAATGACAAATGGCAAAATCGTACTTTACCGGGTCAACCGGGTCAAATTTTTTTAAATTTTCTGTAATATCTTCTGCCATTTTCCAGCTTACATTTTTTTTCGTAGTTAATTTTAATTCCCTGCAAATTCTGGCAACATGGGTATCAACAGGAATAATCAATTTTTCTGTTGGGATTTCATTCCACAAGCCGAAATCAAGCTCATCTTTTCTAATCATCCATCTTAAAAATAAGTTCATCCGTTTGCATGCACTGCCGGTAAAAGGATCAGCAAACATGAATCTACAGCCGGTAGTGATTTTCTTAGAATTTAAATGAATAACTGTTAAAAGATGATTTGAAAATTTTGAGAGCGGTAGCTTCAAGTTTTTATCATTTTGATGTTCAAAATAAAATTTTAGAAAAAGATTTTTTATTGTTCCTTCTTCATTAAGAACAGAATTTAACACTCTGAAAAAGTTCTGAATATCTTTCGATGTATAAAATCTGTGTATGGTATTTCCAAAGTATTCCTGCAAAAGTTTTTCATCTATATTTTTAATAAAATCATATGGCTGTTCTCCAAGAATATTAAATATTGAATTAAGTGTATTAATAATTTGTTTAACATTTCCATACGCAAAAACCGAGGAAATAAATCCTACTACCTCAATATCCTTTTTATCTTTATATAAATGAAGAAATTGAAGCGGATCAGGTTCAATTTGAGATTTATCAAACGCTTTGTAATGATAATCCAATCTTTGTTTTAAAACTGAATTCTTCAACGCAGGTTACTTGTTTTGATTATATATAAAATTTCTCTTAATAAAATTAAATTTTAATTCTAACAAATTATAGAAGAACAAGGAATTATACATATGAAAAATCGGATTAATTATTATACTGCTTTCTTTTCTTTTTAACAGTAATTCTCCGAACTGCTGTCATGTGATTTAAAATATATCCAATTTTGAAACTTTTTTATCGTTTTTGAATCGAATAGCCTAAAGCAGATGCACATTTTTTAAGATAAATAAGAATTACAATAAAGATTATATAAAAATAACCGGGAGAAAAAAAATGTTGTTTAAACAAGTTTGTTCGACAGATGGAACAGGAACATTATCATATTTTTTAGCAAATGAAAATACAAAAGAAGCGATCCTAATTGATCCTAATTTTGAAGACGTTCAAAAGCTTCTTTACTTAGAAGATGAAATGAATATAAAAATAAAATATATAGTAGATACACACACACATGCGGATCATTTTTCCGGTGCCGGGGAATTGAAAAATTTAACCGGAGCAAAAGTAATAATGCATGAAAAAACCAAGGATAAATGGAAAATTGTTGACGAAGGTGATAAGTTCGGCATCGGGGATATATTAAGAGCAAATGCAAAAATTGAAATTGACAAATATGTAAATGATGGTGATATACTTGAAGTGGGTTCATTAAAATTGAAATTTCTTCATACCCCGGGACATACGGATAATCATATTAGTGTTCTTTGTGAAGATAAATTATTCACGGGAGATCTTTTATTAATTGGACAAGCCGGAAGAAGTGATTTACCCGGCGGCAACCCTTTCGAGCAGTATGAAAGTCTTTTTAATAAAATTGTTAATCTTCCTGATGATACAAAAATTTATCCCGGACATGATTATGAAAATAATGAATTCTCATTACTAAAAGATGAAAAGAAAAGTAATCCCTTTTTAGAAAAAAGGACTAAAGATGAATATGTATTGTTTGTAAAAGAATTTTTCCCTCCCGTTGCCGATCTCGAAAATGGTGGAAAAGTTACATTGCAATGCGGAACTAAAAGAGTTTCCACTTCTAACGAGAAATTCGAGAATATTTCCCCAGTCGAATTAAAAGAAATGATAGAAAAAAACCGGGATTTATATTTGCTAGATGTACGCGAACCTTTTGAACTTATGGCTTTCGGTGCTATACCCGGAGTAAATAATCTTCCAACAAGCCAGATTTATAATAGAATTAATGAACTACCGGAAGATAAAAATTATCCCTTGGTTGTTATATGCCAGAGCGGCAATAGATCCTCCGAAGTTGCACATTACCTGTATGCCCAGGATTATACACATGTCTATAATCTAAACGGTGGAACAAGCGGATGGGTAATGAATGGTTTTGAAGTTGAAAGATTACAGGGAGTATTCGAATAATGGCAGAATATTTTCTTATAGGAATAATTGCCTTTATTGTCTCTTTAATCTCCGGGATGCTTGGGCTGGGAGGAGCAATAATGCTAATCCCGGCTTATTTATATTTACCGTCTCTATTCGGACTAAATCATTTAGGTATAAAAAATATTTCAGGCATGACGTCTATCCAGGTTTTTGCATCTTCATTATTGGGAATGTTATTGCACAGGAAGAAAAAAGCATTTAACAAATCAGTGGTAATTACTGTAGGTATCCCGATAGTTATAAGCTCATTCGCAGGCGCTTATTTATCAGGCTGGGTTAATCCAAGTTTGATAATTAGTGTTTTTGCTTTTATGGCAACGACAGGTGCTGTATTAATTATATTCGTTCGAAAAACCGAAAAAGAAAACAGCGAGAATTTAAATGATTATAATAAATTTGCTGCTGTTGTTATTGGAATTATGGTTGGCTTTTTTGGCGGTATGGCTGGTGCACCAGGGGCTTTCCTTTTATCTCCTTTATTAATGATTGTATTAAAAATACCAATCAGGGTGACAATTGGTTCGACACTCGGTATAGTACTTCTGGCTTCTTTTGCTACAAGCCTGGGTAAAATAAGTTCGGGAATTGTCCCATTCGATTTAACACTTGTTGCTATTTTATTTTCTATCCCAGGAGTGTTTATAGGCAGTAATTTAAGCCATAAATTCACTACTTCGGCTTTACGCTGGGGACTCGCCTTTATTATTGCGCTAATGGGATTAGATATGTGGTTTCAAATTCTTTTTCAATAAAAATTAAGGAAATAATAAATGAGTGCGTCGCAAATAATAATATATATTCTTATTGCTTTAATTGTCTTTTCAATAATAAGGAAAGAATTAAATAAAAGAAAAGTAAAGCATTATAATGCCGATGAGATAAATGATAAATTGAAAAATAGAAGCATTTTACTTCTTGATGTCAGAACTGAATCGGAAAGAAAAGCCAGACACATCAGAGGTTCTCTTCACATACCGCTTAACCAGTTAAGCAATAGATCAGGTGAATTGAAAAAGTTTAAAGATAAAGAAATTGTCTGCTATTGCAGGTCGGGTAATAGAAGTTTAACCGCGGCATTATTACTCCAAAAAAATGGTTTTAATGCTTCAAATTTAAGAGGAGGAATATCCGGATGGAACCATTAAAATCTGGAAATATTTGGAAATGGAGTAAAAGAATTATACCTGCAATTCTTGGTGCCGCAGGAGGTTATCTTTATTATTCTTTTGTTGGATGTGTAACCGGAACCTGTCCCATTACAAGTAATCCATGGTTAAGCACGGGTTATGGTGCTTTGGTTGGATTAATATTTATATCATGGAAATCTAAAAATAAGGAAATCAGCAATTGAATAATTCAACCGAATTGGTTGAAAAAGAAATTTCAACCAATTTGATTGAAATAGAAAAAGGAAGATTTACCTGATTAGATTTATCATTTCTTTAACTGCTTCATTAATACCAACAACAACCGCGCGGGCAATTATGGCATGCCCGATGCTTACTTCATCGATATCGTTTAGTTCTCTAAAAATTTTAATATTTTGATAATTGAGACCGTGGCCTGCATTTACTCCTAATCCGAATTTTTTTGCCTGCTTTACTGCAACCCTAATTTTTTCCAGTTCATCGAACTGCTCTTCTTCTGAAACAGCATTGGCAAAAACACCTGTATGTATTTCAATAAAATCAGACTCTATTTCCGCAGCAGCATTTATTTGTTCTATGTCCGGTTCAATAAATAAAGAAACTTCTATTTCGGAATTATGAAGTTCTATAATAGAATTTTTCAAATGTTCAATATTATCTATTACATTTATTCCTCCTTCAGTTGTAAGCTCCTGTCTTTTTTCCGGAACAATTGTAGCTAGTTCAGGTCCAACATCACATGCAATTTTAATTATCTCTTCAGTTACTGCCATTTCCAGATCAAGTTTCGTAGTAACAAGCTCTCTAAGTAATCTCACATCTCTTTCTTTTATATGCCTTCTATCTTCTCTTAAATGGACAACTATTCCATCCACACCAGCCTGTTCGGCAATTAAAGCAGTTGTAACCGGATCAGGAAGGTTTTCCCCCCTTACATTTCTTAAAGTTGCGATATGATCTACATTTAATGAGAACCTCATTTTACCCTCAAAAAATTTGTTTAAAAACATGAATTAAGGAAATTATACCAACTCCATAATTATCTGCCCGGTATCGAAGAATGGAAATAAAATCTATACTAAACATAACACAAGCATGAGTTAAAACGCAATAAAAAATAGAACGTGTTCTATAAGCTAAAATACCAAGTGCTAAACCGGCTATTATTGCTCCGAATGCTTCAAGAACAGGTTTGCCATTATGCAAAATTAAAAAAGGGATCATCTGGATAAATATTGCATAGTACCCGAACTTTTCTTCCAGGCCAAAAAGCATAAATCCTCTCCAGGCGAATTCCCATGCAACCAGGTAAATGAAAAGTCCGAGTTCAAAAATAAAAAAAACATTCCATGAATCAATTGTTGTTTTTAATTGCGGGTATGCTGCACTAAATTCAGGCAAAGCCGAAGCAAACCAAATTAAAGGGAGCATTATACTTAGAAAGATGAGAGAAATTTTTATTCCTGCTTTGTAATCTCCGAAAGTAATTCCATAGTTTTTAATTTTTTCTTTTAGTAAAAATTTAACGATCAAAACAGGGAGGATAAAAAAAGTAAAAAAATCGCCTATGAACCAATAAAGATATTCAATTAAATATATATGTGGATTGTCTTGTAACGAATCAAAAATATTATATCTAAAAAATCTTCTGGATGTATAATACCAAGAAATTGTCTGCAGAATAGCAACGGATAGAAAAACAATTACAACCTTTCTGTCCAGTTCTTTTATTTTAGCAAAAAGAGTCCTTATTTCTCCCATTTATTAAAACGATTTTCTTAAGTATTAAAATTTGACGAAAATATAGCCTAAAATAGTTGTGTTTAAATCTTAATAAAAGTTTAATACAAAATTAAAATGATTTATTGTTGAAAATCTTGACAAATTTTCATAAGAATATTATATTAGCACTCTCTTTTATAGAGTGCTAATAACTATCAAAAAATATTATTGGAGGTTAAAAAAATGGCTAAAATAAACTTAAAACCCTTGGCAGACAGAGTTATTGTAAAGCCAATGGAAGCTGAAGAAAAAACCAAAGGCGGTATTATTCTGCCTGATACTGCTAAAGAGAAACCAATTGAAGGTACAATTGTAGCCGTAGGGCCTGGTAAACTTACCGAAGAGGGAAAACAGGTTAAAATGGAAGTTAAAGAGGGAGATAAAGTTTTATATGGGAAATATAGCGGAACCGAAGTTACTGTTGAAGGTGAAGAATATTTAATTATGCGCGAAAGCGATATTTTTGCAATTATTGGTAAATAAATTTGAAAATAAAAATATAAGGAGGATTAATAATGTCATCTAAATTAATTGAATTTGACAGTGAAGCCCGCACAAAACTAAAAAAAGGTGTTGACAAGCTGGCAAATGCCGTTAAAGTTACATTGGGACCAAAAGGTCGTAATGTTATTCTAGAGAAAAAATTTGGAGCACCAACTGTTACAAAAGATGGTGTTTCGGTTGCGAAGGAAATTGAACTAGAAGATCCAACTGAAAATATGGGTGCTCAAATGGTTCGCGAAGTCGCTTCAAAAACCAGCGATGTTGCCGGTGATGGAACCACAACAGCAACTGTTTTAGCACAGGCAATTTATCGTGAAGGATTAAAAAATGTTACTGCCGGTGCAAATCCAATGGATTTAAAAAGAGGTATTGATCTAGCTGTTAATAGTGTAGTCGACTATTTAAAATCAGTCAGCCGTGATGTTGAAGGAAGAAATGAAATAGCTCAAGTTGGTGCAATATCTGCCAATAATGATAAATCTATCGGTGAACTCATTGCAGACGCAATGGAAAAAGTTGGTAAAGATGGCGTAATAACCGTTGAGGAAGCCAAAGGTACTGAAACCTCTTTAGAAGTTGTTGAAGGTATGCAGTTTGATCGAGGGTATTTATCACCTTATTTTGTAACCAATACCGAAAGCATGGAATCAATACTGGAAGATCCTTTTATCCTAATTCATGATAAAAAGATCTCTGCAATGAAAGATCTTCTTCCTGTTTTGGAAAAAGTTGCACAGCAAGGAAAATCAATGTTAATAATTGCTGAAGATCTTGAAGGTGAAGCTTTAGCTACGTTGGTAGTTAATAAAATAAGAGGAACCCTGAAGGTTGCCGCAGTAAAAGCACCTGGATTCGGCGATAGAAGAAAAGCAATGCTTGAAGATATAGCAGTATTAACCAATGGTACAGTTATTTCCGAAGAGAGAGGATTTAAGTTAGAAAATGCAACTATATCTTATCTTGGTTCTGCTAAGAAAGTTGTTATTGATAAAGATAATACAACTATTGTTGAAGGTGCCGGAAAAACCGACGATATAAAGAAAAGAATTAATGAAATAAAGGCTCAAATAGATAAAACAACTTCTGATTATGATAAAGAAAAACTCCAGGAAAGATTAGCAAAACTTTCTGGCGGTGTTGCAGTATTGAAGATTGGTGCATCTACCGAAGTTGAAATGAAAGAAAAGAAAGCGCGCGTTGAAGATGCTCTGCATGCTACACGAGCAGCCGTTGAAGAAGGAATAGTTGCCGGCGGCGGTGTTGCATTTATTAGAGCAATTACCGGTTTGGAAAAAATTAAAGGTGATAATTTAGATCAAACAACCGGTGTAAAAATAATTCAGAAAGCTCTTGAAGAACCGTTAAGACAAATAGTAAATAATGCTGGAATAGAAGGTTCTGTTGTACTGCAGAAAGTAAAAGAAGGTAAAGATGATTTCGGATTTAATGCAGCAACAGAAACTTACGAAAATTTAATCAAATCCGGTGTTATCGATCCTACTAAAGTTACGAGGACAGCTTTGGAAAATGCCGCATCCGTTGCTTCTCTATTAATTACAACCGAAGCAGTTGTATTTGAGAAAAAAGAGAAAGAACCTGCAATGCCTCCGATGCCAGGCGGCGGTATGGGTGATATGGGCGGAATGTATTAAAAATTCGTTCAACCTAATTATAAAAAAAGGCGATTCTTTAAAAAGATCGCCTTTTCTTTTTTTAAATTTATTATTTAAAGTTTTTAAAAAGATATTTGATAGTTTAATTGAATCCCTCTAAAACCATCATAATTCATTTGAGGCATATATACCGTTTGAATCTTATCGTGCTTATTATTTGAAATAAATAAAAGATCTATTTGTGTATAAAGCCAAACAGCCGCTAAAGCAAAGATGGAAATATTTCTTTTGTGAAAAGCAGTATTATAACTATTATATTTAGTCAATATTTGTGCAAAATTTGTTTGATCTAAATACTCTTTTCTTCTTTTATTAGTGTCATAAATAAAATAGATGGTCGAACCTAATGTAGCGAGAGTCAAAGTAGTAAAAATCCATCCCTTTGCAATATACCCCTGATGGAAATGACCCCAACCGGGAAATATTATCGATTGAGCTATTGCATGTTTTAAATTATCTTCAGAATCAATATTTCTCACATATTGAGGGATATAAACAGTGTCTCTTTTAGCCGCTTCCAGTATTCTTCTTTCAGATTGTTCTTTACGAAAATTATTTTTTATTTCATTAAAAAAAGCAACTATTTTGGGAGAAGTTTTTGACGAATCAAGATTATAAGTTGAGTCAAGTTTTAATATTTGCCTAAAACTGTATCTTGCAGAGTCATCTTGATTAATAGAAAAATGAGATATCCCCTTCATTCTATATATCTCTTTCAAATTCGACTTACTAATTGTATCTTTTTTTATCAAAAGCTGATTTGCTCTTGTTATAACCTTTTGATATTCAAAAGACTCAAATTGTTTTTTTAATACTTTAAGCGAATCGCCATTTACCTGGCAGAAAGAATTAATAGAAAATAAAATTAATAATATGCAAGTGTTCCAGTATAACTTCATAAAAAGAGTTCTGCAAGTGGTAATTTCTATATACTTAGAAATTAGAAATGTAAAATAAAAGAGTTTGAGTTTTATAACAAGAGATAAATTAAAAAAGTACTGTTTTTGGGATAGTATTAATCGGTGGGAGAATCATTTTTCTGAAAATTATATATATATTCTATTGTCTCTTTAGCATCTATATTGATTGTTGTATCGACTTTTCCATAATTCGGATTTGTAACAATTAAATGATACTTGCCGGGTAATAGAGCTAACGGTTCTCTTAAAGGTGTTGTACCGTATAATTTTCTATTTATGTAAATATCTCCCCATGGATTAATCTTACAAATCAAATGTCCGACCAAATTATTAAAATTGATTGAAATAGAATCGATTTTTTCTGATTTAATTTTTATCTTCCTTGAATAAGCCGGAAAATCTGGGTGAACAAGTTTTAGATTATGAATTCCCGCACTTAAAATTATATCTTTTGAAAGAGGAGTTGTATCAATTTTTTTATTATCTATGTAGACATCTGCCCAAGGAAGGCACTCAATAAAAAGTTGACCGGGCAAAAGAGCAGCGTTATTTTCCGAATTTTTATTTTCAACTTTTTCTTCCTCGGGTAAAGGATTATCCCGCGGCATCAAGTAATTTTCTTCTTGTTTAAAGAAATACTCTCCGGTATCATTCTTTAGCTTCGGGACTTCATAAACAAAGAAATTATTTTTCGAAATAATATCTGTTCGAAAATATAAAAATGCAAATATTGAAATTAAGATAATTATAGGCAGCGTTACATAAATAATTCTTTTACTTCTTCTTTTATAATATATTTCTTTTGTAATCCGGTTTTGAACTTCTTCTTCAACACCCAACAAATTTAAAACCTCTGCAGCAGATTTTGCCCTATTTCTAAGATTTTTTTGAAGCATTCCCTGCAAGGCCTGCTGAATATTTTCCGGTAGATTTTTTATCTTATCAAGAATTGAAGATACATTATAATTTAAAACTTTATTGATTGTTTTGCTTATATCATCTCCCAAGATAGGATTTTCATTTAAATATAATTCATAAGCAACTATTCCAGCTGAAAAAAGATCAGTTTGCGGTGTAAGCTCTTCTCCTCTTATTTGTTCCGGCGACATATAACTTGGCGTACCAACAATAGAAGCTTTTTGTGTTAAAGCTGTTTCATTTAATACAACTGCTAAGCCGAAATCTGCAATTTTCAGTTCAAGATTGGAATTAACTAAAATATTTTCCGGTTTAATATCCCTATGAATTATCCTGTTTAGATGAGCTACATTAAGCGCTTTTAATAACTGTATTAAAAGATAGGTCTTTTCATCAACTGTAAGACTATTGAACTTAATAATTGCACGTAAATTCCTGCTTTCAAAATATTCAAAAGATAAATAGAAAAAATTTTGGTAAGTTCCGAAATCCAAAACTTTAATCAAGTTGGGATGTTCAAGCCTGGCAAGTATTTTAGCTTCTCTTTTAAATCTGCCTAATACGGTTTTATCCGAAAGCTCATCTGTATTTAGAGTTTTAAGGATTATTTTTTTCCCCAGGTATATATGATTGGCAACATATACCGAAGTGTTAGTGTCTTTTTTCAGACATTCAATAACCTCAAATTTTTCGAATAAAATTTCGGTAGAGATATTAGTCATTTACGTATAATTTATTCTCTTCTTCCAATTCTTTAAGCTTTAATTGTACCCAGCGAACAGAAACACCTAAAGACTTTGCGGTTGCGGTCCTATTCCCGTCAAATTCCTTCAGCCTTTTATTAAGAATTGTTTTTTCCAACTCTCTTAAAGTACCGTTAAAATTTACATCATCTGAATCTTCATCAATAATTATATGCTCAGCCATAAGTTTATCGGTATCACAGAGTATTAAAGCTCTTTGAATAACATTTTCAAGCTGCCTTACATTCCCTGGCCAAGAATGATTTTCCAATAATTTCATTACCTTGGAATCAATATGTATTTCCTTATTGGAAAATTTCTTTATAAAAAATTTTGTTAAAAGTGGTATATCACCTTTCCTTTCCCTTAAAGGAGGAATGGCAATAGGAAATACATTTAGTCTGTAAAAAAGATCCCGCCTAAATTTATCTTCTTTTACTAACTGCTGCAAGTCCTTATTAGTAGCAGCAACAACTCTAACATCAACTTTTATTACTTCCGTATCCCCTAATCTAATAATTTCTCTGTTTTGAAGCACGCGTAAAAGTTTAGCTTGAAGTGCGATAGATATATCGGCAATTTCATCCAAAAAGAATGTTCCGTTATGTGCAACTTCAAAAAGCCCTTTTTTATCCGTATTTGCCCCCGTAAAGGCGCCTTTTTTGTATCCAAATAATTCACTTTCCAACAATGTATCGGGTATTGAACCGCAAAATTGTGCTAAGTAAGGTTTGTCATTTCTTAAGCTTAAATTATGAATTGCTTTTGCTACAAGCTCTTTACCTGTACCACTTTCCCCTAATAAAAGAACTGTAGCATCGGTTCTGGCAACTTTATGAATTAAAGCAGACATTTTTTTCATTGCATTGCTTTCACCAATTAACTCTAAAATTTGATTTGATGACTGCAATTGATTAAGCAGGATTAAATTTTCTTTTTGTAATTCTTGATATTTAACAATTTTATCTAAAGCAAGCGAAACAAGATTGGAGAAGAAATCTAAAAAGATCAGGTTCTCTTCTGTAAATTCCTTTCTATTTATTCTGCTGTCTGCTAAAATAACCCCCCATACTTTGTTATTTCTTATTATCGGAACACCTAAGACAGATTTAATATTATGAATTTGGATACTTTCAAACTGAGAAACGCTCGGATCACTCTGAACATCGTGATAAAGCATTGGTTCTTTTTTCTCAATGACCTGCTGCAATATACCTGATGAGAATGTAGAAAGATCGTTAATGTTTTCCTGTTCAATATTTCTAGCTGCTATTATAGTAAATCTTTGATCTTGTTCATACTTAACAAATAGTCCTCTTTCAGCATTTATTACTTTTATAATTACATCGAGAGTTTCTTCAATTAAAGTGTTTTCATAAACCGCAGAGTTAAGTGTTTGACTAATTTGGTAAAGAGTTTCGAATTGCTCTTTAGTTATTAAACGAATTTTTTCTATTTTATCTGTGTTATAACCTATCATCGAATTCCAATAATTTTCTATTTAATGTGAAATTTACCCGGCTGTGATTTATAACTATCCAAAAATTTATCAACAACATAAACTACCCAAAGATAATCACCGGTAACGATTGCTGTGGTATCTACGTTCACACTAGTTTGAGCCGGCGGAATGTTGTCCATTGTAAATAATGGTTCTGTATTAGCTACATTATAAATTTCAATTTTATAAGTAAACGGGTAACCTGCGTTAAATTGGCTCCAATTTAATGCAACAGGAGCGGAAAGTGAATCGTTATTAATTGGAAATATTGGATCAGAACCATTTTTAATAACCCGAGTAATTTTATTGCTCCCAACTAAAAAAATTCTTTTAGAGTTATCAATCACATAAACATCGAAATTATAGCCAACTATTTCTTCTAAATCAGCAACGCTAAGTTCGGAAGTTGAAAATGAAGCCTGGTATACTTTACCTTGGAGTATTAATCCACCGGTAAAATTTAACATATCATTTTTTACATATACGGAATCAATATCATTATCACTGTCACTAATTTTAACTCTAAATGATAAGTTTTCTATCTGGGTTACAACCATATTAGACTGACCTGACTGATTACTAACTTCTGAAAAAATTGAATAACTATCCAATTTGGGTATTTTGTTTAAATTTATAACGGGTGTTGTTATTTTTTTACTATTGTTCCAATGAATCATTACAGAATCAGAGGTGTATCCATCCTTTTGAAAAATTAATAATCCATCATTCGGTTTTATATTATTTATTTCAAATTGCCCGGAAGTATCTGTCTTAACTACAATATTTGCAGGAGTCCAAAAAACCGAAACATCCGGAATACCTGAACGCGGGCCGCTAAATGTCTGCACTGTCCCTACAATTTGCGCCAAATCTGATTTGGAACTATAGGGATCTAACGGATTATCTCTCGGAGCATTACAAGAAAATAGAAATACCACCGAAAGAAATAAAAAAAGATTTTTAATTAAGCCCTTAAGCACCATATTTACTATAAGAAAGAATTATGCCTATAAATAATTAAGTATATTCAAAAAAATAAAATAATTATCTTAATATTAAAAAACAGTAATATTTTAATTAATAAATTTAATTATATACCTAATTTCATGAAATGTATAAATTAGTGATTATTTAATTAATGTCCTTATCTAGCGTTAATTTAGAAATAATTTCAATTACTTTATTATCTTCAATAATTGCCGCACTTAGCTTATTGCCGGTATATACAGAAGTATCTATATAAACTGTGTTGCTTTCACTATGAAAAAAAGCTTCTTCCATACGTGTATGACCAACGACCTGTAATTTCCCAAGATTAATTAACTTGTCTCTAGTCCAGAGAATTCCATGTTCACTGGTTATACTATTTTTTACAATAGCTTCCAGCCGATCTAAATCGCCTAAAAAATCTTCTCTAATTTTCGATTTATAATAAGAAGAGATTCCAGCATGAGATATAAAACAGTCTTTTAAATTTAAAAATAAACTTGATTTTTTTATTAATGCCAAATGCTCAGGTATTTTATTAGCTCTTTTTTCATAAGAAATTGTTGTATTTTCTGAACCGTTATAAATCCATGCATTACCCAGTATGCTGGCTGGCTGTTCATAAAAATACATAAACATATAATCATGATTGCCGGGTGTAAATATTATTTTTTGTTTTTTAATGAATTCTACCACTTCAAAACTGTACCTTCCCCTATCAACTAAATCTCCTACAGAATAGATTTTTATCTTAGGGTATCTTTTTTTAATAACTTCAACTAGAGCAGCCAAAGTATGGAAACAGCCGTGAATATCCCCAATAACAGCGATCATCAGTTATACAATATTGTGAGTAAAAAAAGAACTTATTGCAATTTAATAAAAAAATAAGGAGATTTCTATAACTTCAGACAGGGGTAAGCGGTTTTTTACCTTCCAAAACATTTATTACATTTTTTGCTACTAATTCAGCCATTGCATTTCTTGTATCTTCCGTAGCGCTTCCAATGTGAGGTAATAAAACAACATTATCCAAATTAAAAAGTTCCGGATTAATATCCGGTTCATTTTCATAAACATCAAAACCGGCAGCAAATATTTTCCTTTTTTTAAGAAGGTTGATCAATTCCTTCTCATCAACAATTTCACCGCGAGCCGTATTAATTAAGATTCCAGTCCTTTTAATAAGCCTTAATCTTTCTTTATTTAACAAGTGATATGTTTTTTCGTTTAAGGGAAGATTAATGGAGATAAAATCGGAAACTGTAAGAAGCTTATTAAAGGTAACTTTTTTAGCTCCGGTTTTTAATTCCAATTCCGCTTTTTTTGATCTTGAATAATAGATAATATTTGATCCGAAAGCTTTTGCTCTTAAAGCAACAGCGGTTCCAATTCTTCCGGATCCAATAATTCCAAAGTTTTTATTCTTCAATTCGATGCCTAATAGTAACCTCGGTTTCCATCCTTGAAATTTTTTTGAACGAACTAATTTATCTCCTTCCATAATTCTCCTGGCACAAGCAAGAGCTAATGTAATTGCCAGATCAGCAGTGGAATCGGTTAGAACATCCGGTGTATTTGTAACAATTATTCCTTTATTTTTTGCATATTCAACATCAATATTATTATAACCTACTGCATAATTGGAAATAATTTTACATTCTTTCATTTCATCAATAATCTTTGAATCAAAACGATCACTTAAAAGTGAAATAACAGCATCAACATCTTTAATACTTTTTAATAAATCCGCTTTTGTTATTGTAGTATCTTTATTATAAACTTTAACATCATATTTTTTTCCCCTTAAAATATTCATCGCAATTTCGGGGATCTGACCTGTAATAAATACTTTTTTCTTTTTGCTAATATTTTTCAAAATTAATTATCCAAACAGTAACCTAACAATAAATACGGCACCTAAAATACCAGCCACATCTGCAATTAAACCGGCAGGAACTGCATGGCGTGTATTTCTAATATTTACTGCCCCAAAATATACCGCAAGCACATAAAAAGTTGTTTCCGTACTTCCAAAAAAAGTTGATGTTAATATTCCAATAAAGGAGTCGGGTCCATGCACAGACATTATTTCGGTCATAATTCCTAATGAGCCGCTTCCGGACAAAGGACGCATTAAAGCCATTGGTAAAGCTTCTGCCGGCATTCCTATAAAATTTGTAACCGGTTTGAGAATATATATCAGCCAATCCATAGCACCGCCTGCTCTAAATATTCCTATTGCCATCAACATTGCAACAAGATATGGAATAATTCGAACAGCTATGTTAAAACCTTCTTTGGCGCCTTCGACAAATTCTTCATATACTTTAACTTTTTTTATTGCACCGTAACTAATAAATACAATAATCAAAAAAGGAATGGCTATAGTTGAAAATATCTGAATTATATTCTTAAATAAATCGGGAGAAAGAAAGCTAAAAACCGAACCAAAGAATTTGTTAATGCCGGTAAAAAAGATTAAAACAAATAAAACAATTAAAGCAACAAGGGCAAGAAACCCACGTAAATTACTTCTTAGCCAATTTCCGAATTCCCCTTTTTTTATCGGGAATTTTTCGAGAGTTTTTGCAGAAGCGATACCTGCAACAGTAGCACAAAAAGATCCGAACAACGAAGTACCAATTATAATTGCAGGTTCAGAACTACCTGCAGCCGCTCTTACAGCAATTGCAGTCGCAGGAATCAAAGTCATCCCCGCGGTATTGATTGCTAAAAAAGTAACCATAGCATTTGTTGCAGTTCCTTTTTCAGGGTTCAAGCTATCCAGATCTTCCATGGCTTTTAATCCGAACGGAGTAGCAGCATTGCCGAGCCCAAGCATATTAGCAGAAATATTCATTATCATTGAGCCCATTGCCGGATGATCGGCAGGTACATCGGGGAAAAGTCTTTTGGTAATTGGTTTAAGCCAATTAGCTATAATAGATATCAAACCTGCTTTCTCGGCGACTTTCATTACACCCAGCCAAAGCGCCATAATACCGATTAAACCCAACGCAATTGTTACAGCTGTAGAGGCATTATCTAACGCAGAATTCGTTACATCTTTTAATTTTAGAAAAGAAACTTTTTCTAAAGTTATTTGCGATAAAGCTGTAGTATCATTAATAAAATTATTTATTTTGATAGTTCCTGTTAAATCATCTTTATTTCCCGAAGCACCTGCCATCTCCTGCCAGATTTGAGGAAAGGAATTAGTTACAGTAAAATAAATACTCTTTTTATTCTCAACTTTATTCACTGAAACTTTGGCAGGGAAAACCAAATCTTTTTGAATCTTTGTATTGTATAAAGAATTAAAATCATTGGCATTAATATTTAAATTTACGTTAAAGCTTTTTTCTTTATTTTTTTGATAAGATTCTTTAAAATGAATAACTGCCGGGAGAGGTTCACCGTTTTGGAATTTATTATCCGATTGATTCACAATGTCGGTAGTAATAGCAGCTCCAATCCCCAATATTAAAAGAGCCAGCCAAATGTAATTCAGCATTAATCAGTTCCGTTTTCTGATATTACTTCGAAAAATGTGCTTTTATAAGAAAAGGTTATATTATTTATCTAAAGACAAAAAAAAATAATGATGTAAATTTTTACTCGATCTGTTCATCCAGTGCCAAAATTTCATCAGTATCAATTATTAATGCTTTATTTAACGTTAATAAATTCTCATTATCTTCCGGATATTTTTTTGCATAATTTTTCTTTAATTCATCCAGGAGTTTTTGCTCTTCGACTTTCTTTACCGCACCGGAAATTGAAATAGACATTAAACGGTATTTATGCGTTATGTCTATTCCATTCAGACTTTCATTTTTCAAAATAATAAAACTACCGTTAATATCTAAATTAATATCTTCGTAGATTCCGTTTTCATTGCCAAAAAAGATATAGATATTTTTATCCAGATATAAAAACGTTGTTGCTGTTTGAACTACTTTTTCATTGTTCAAAGTAACAGCAAGTACGCCAACAAAATTTTCAACCAATTCTTTTTCGATTAATTCCAGGTCTCTCACTTGAAATGTTTTTTTCATAAATATATCTTCCAATAAAAATTTATCTTATTATCCTTTTAATTTTTTATACATGCACCATTTACTGCATAATAGCATTTTCTGCAATGATCCAGGTTCTTCGGGAAATCTTTATTTCTAATTTTGTCAACAAGTTCTTTAATTTCGTTTCCAAAATTAGCAGCTTCTTTTTTACTTAATATTTCTGAAATAAATTCACCAGGATGTATTACAAATAAAAGCCTTAATTCAAAAATATCAAAATTTGGAAATAGATTACTTACAATATATGAATAAAATTTTAATTGATTTATATACGTTAGCACTCTTTCAGAAATCTCGCTTTTCGTAATATTATCTGTTTTATAGTCGAAAATTATAATTTTATTATCTTCAAAAATTATTTTATCGATTATACCATAAAGAAAATAATTATTTTCCTTAATATAAATCTCAAATTCATTTTTAAACTTATTTTTCTTTTTCAGGTTTTTAACCATATCTGATGCATAAAATTTTTTGAGATCGTCAACAATTTCTTTTTTAAAATCCAAAAATGATTCATCCTTTTGTCCCAAAAATTCTACTTCATTTTTTAATTGTCTTTCTACAAAATTTTCAACTGCTTCAATCGGCAATTCGTTTTGTAAAACCAGATGAATAATCCTTCCTTTTTCATCAGCAGAGAAGGCCGGTGAATACTCTTTAGATTTTTCCCCGGCATCGGAATCGATTATCCTGCTGTCTTCTTTATCCGAAAATTCAAAATAAGTGTTCGCCTGATTATTTCTAAACCAATTTTTATATTGGTTTAAAATAGGAGAAAATCCATATTCATATGTCAGTTGATATTTTAAAGGACATTGCTTAAAGACTGAAATTTTTGTTGCCGATATTATCTCATTTTCTGTTTTATCTTTTATCTCTTCGATAATTATTTTTTTCTCTGCTTCACTTTCAGGTTTTTCTTCAGTAATTGAATGAAATTCTTCTATCTTCCGTATAACAGGAATATTGAAATAAATTTCTTTCTCATCATTTGAATATTGGTTCCCTGTTTTCTTTAATAATTTTAATTTCTCATTTAAGACAAATGATAACGGATTAAGTTTAAAATCAAATACTTCCGAGAGTAATCCCATAAATGAATCTTTAGCATAAGATTTTTTTTCTTCGGCAGAAATAAATAAATAATTTTTTGCTCTTGTTATTCCTACGTAAAACAACCGTTTTAATTCAGCTATATTTTTTTTAGAGGAAATAAAATTTGCAACACCGATTACCGGGGCAGATTGATAATCTGAAAAGTAATTTTCATTTACCGGAAGCTTGGAAAGTAAACCCAAATTTTTATCCACAAATACTTCTTTTGATTTCATTCCGGGAGATTTACTGCTTTCATCGCATTTAAATAAAAATACTGCAGGAAATTCCAAACCTTTAGCCTGGTGCAGCGTCATTATTTTAACGGAACCTGCCTGTCCGGCGGATAGGTTTGATTCTTCACTTACTGCAGCTTGAGCTTCGTCTTCGGTCTTTTCGATCGAATCCTTCAAAAAAGTTATATAATCGTAAAGAGTACTAAATCCTTGCGAAGAAAAATTAATTGTAAGCTTAATTAATTTTTCAATATTTGCCAATTCCTGTAATCCATTCGGCTGGGCAGCAATAACTGAAAGTATATCTGATTCTTTAAGAATTTTTCTTAACAATGCCGGGATTTCAATATTAGTTATTAGAGATATATTCTCCGAAATTATTTTAACAGCAGTTTTGCAATTTATTTTTCTTTCCGAATAGTTCCGGAATTTCTGCCAATAATTGTCTTCGTTTTCAAGGGATATTTCGAAAATCTCGGAATCAGAAATTGAAAAGAAAGGTGAGCGTAAGATACCAATTAGTGCAGCATTATTATTAGTATCTAAAAGAAAAGAAAAGTAGTTAAAAATATCATAAACAATCTGCTTTTGATAAAAACCTTTACCGCCGACAATTGAAAAAGGGATGTTATATTTTACAAAAGTCTTTTCCAGTTCACTGAAATTTTTTCTTTTACGGCTGAGAATTGCTATGTCACTCCAGTTTAACATTTGTCCCTGTCCGTTTTCATTTATCAAATTTAGAATTCGTTTAGCAATTAGTTCAGCTTCAGAATTTTTTTCAACAACTGGAGTTGAATTCTCATTTTTTTCCGTTAATAATATTTCAACCTTCCCTTCTATATTATCCTCTCTCGCACAGACAAGATCAGAATGGTCTACTTCATTAAAAAGGTTCCCTGCAATCCGTGTATTATAAAATAAATTTCTAAATAAATAATTCGTAAATACACAAAGATTTGGTGCCATCCTGAAGCTTTCCGGCAAAGATAAAATATTTTCACTTCCGCTTGACTGCTCAATTTCCTTTTTTGTTTGAAAGAAAACTTCTAATTCGGCATCACGGAACATATAAATGCTTTGCTTCTCATCTCCCACTACAAATAAGTTCCCTCTTTTTAGATAATCCAAAATCGGAAGAAATATTTGATACTGAACTTCGTTTGTATCCTGGTATTCATCAATCATTATATATTCAAATTTTTTAGCTAACGCCTGCCTAATATTTCTCTTTTTTAATAATTCAAAAGAAATTAAAAGTATATCTTCAAAATCAAGATAGCCGTTGTCTTTCTTTTTCGAATTATATAACTCCAAAGTCTTATTGAAAAAATAGATTAATTCTTTTCCATAACGAGCCAGCTCCAATTCGATCTCAAAATGGTTCTTTTCATTTATAAAATATTTTAATTCATTAAAGAAATTCTCGAGTAATTGAATCTCAACTTCTAGTTTACTGCCAGGATTATTTAGGTAACCTGCTTTTTTTATAGTCACGTTCCCGGTACAGATCTCGTTTTTCAGCTCATGAAATAATTGAAGTGAATTTTCAATATCATTTTCCAGCGATAATTTTGATAAAATCCTATTAATATTTACAGCGGTTGGATTACCCCGTTTTTCAGAAAGTACAAAATCATTAGTCTTTTTTGCTGCTGATATTATTTCTACCTTCTTTTTATCAAAAGATGAGTCGAACAAAATATCTTCGGTTAATTCCAAAAATTTTAAATGAAATGTTTCGGCAATTTGGTCTTCAGGATACTTATAAATTTTATCGTAAAGAGTTAAAACATTTTTCCGGTTTTTAATTAATGATTTAAGTTCCTTAGCAAATACAGTTTTTGAGGAAAATATCCTAATCAAATATTTCAGCCGCTGTTTATCTTCTTTTTTTTGTAAAGATTTTTTAATTACTTCCTCAATTGAAAGTTCGATCAATTCATTTGATGCCTGCTCTTCAATGGGAATAAAATTAGCATCTATTCCGGCTTCAACGGGATTTTCTTTAAGAATGTCGATACAAAAAGAATGAATGGTAGAAATATTTGCAGATACAAGCTGCCGCCTGAGGTTTTCTAATTTTTTTAATAATTTTTCATCGTCTGTTGAATTTATTTTTTCTTCAATTTGATCCGCTATTTTTTTGTAAAGCTCTCCCGCTGCCTTGTCGGTAAAAGTTATTGCTGCAATATTTCGGAGAGAAATATTTTCGTTCAGTGCAATTTCGAGGAATCGTTTCGATAATACAAATGTTTTCCCGGAACCTGCATTGGCAGTAAGTGAAGTGTGGTTTCTATAATTTAAAGCCTTAAGCTGGTGCGGAGTTAATGAAATCATTTTAATTATACCTGGGAACTCTTCGGGATTTGCAGTTGAAAAGTTGCTCCTTTTTCGGATGATTCTAAGAGAATAATTTTCCCGTTAATTCCTTCCAAAAACCTTTTAGCTAATTTTAATCCTAAACCCATTCCTTTTGCTTTGGTGGTAAAATTAGCATCAAATATTTTTTCTTTTGATTCCTCCTGAATTCCTTTGCCGTTATCTCTAACTAAAATGATATAGATATTATCATTAATATTTAAAGAAATATCGATTACGGATGCAGAAGCCTGGATTGCATTTCTTACCAAATTAATAAACAGCCTTCTCAATTGAGTTTTATCTGCTTCAACAACTGCCGAATTCAGGTTTGTATTTACGTTAATTTTAACTTTTTCCTCAACAAAAAGATTAGTTGTTTCATTAATAGTATCCAATAAGTCCATTGTTTCTAATTTAATGGAAGGCATTTTTGCAAAACGTGAAAATTCAGATGCAATAAGACTAAGATTTTCTATCTGATTTAAAATAGTTGAGGAGACTTTTTCAAAAATGGAATCAAAATTTTTTGTTTTATCCTTGTAAGAAATAATTAACTGCTGAACTGCAAGCTTCATAGGGGTCAAAGGATTTTTAATTTCATGTGCAACCTGCTTTGCCATTTCCTTCCAGGCATTTTCCCTTTCCATTTCCGAAATTTCAATTTGATTTTTACGGAGTTCGGTTGTCATCATATTGAAGCTCTGAAATAATTCTCTCATTTCTCCTTTTTCTTTATTTTCAAGCTCAACATTTAAATCGCCGTGTGCAACAGAATCAGTAGCTTTTGTCAGCCTCCTGACCGGTGATGATATTCTATTTGCCAGTATTGTACTTATTATAATTATAATTATTGCGGCGAAAGAATAAATACCGAATAAAAATACATCAATATCAATGGTTGAAAAAATAAGTTTGACTTTATTGAATGCATCATTTACACCGACAATAAAATCTCTTCCTTCAATATTAACTTTTTTATAAAAAGAGTTGTAGGTATAATTTTCTATCTTTTCTTTTGTTAAATATTCCCTGTAAGTAAGATAGTAAAGGTTATAGTAAGCCTGCGGGTTTAAACGCGAATCAAATAATCCGGAATTATAATATTGCTCTTTCGATGAGTAAACCTGATTTGTAAAATCATAAATAGAAAAAGAAATGCCAAGCTCTTTGCCGGCATAATAGAATGCATCTGAAAAATTTAATTGAGGGTTTTCTTTCATTAAGTAGCTGACATGATTTACTATATAATCCGACCTCTCGCTCAACTCTTCAAAAACCGCCGATTCACTCCTTTGCTCAACTATCTGGCGGTTATAAATTGCCAGAATAATCACGGGTAATATCGAAATAGATAAAAAAGCAATAAGCAATTGAATTCTAAAACTATATTTGAAATACCTTATATTGAAAAGGAACAGTACAAAGAAGAGACATATTATAATTAAACTGTGAAGGATAAAAATTTTAAAGAAATTAAATAAGTTCCATGAAATATCTTTTTCCCTTAAAGCAACGACCGTAAGATTTGAATTACCGTTGGATTCTGTTTTTAGAATATATGAGAAATAGGATTCCCCGCTTAATGACAACTTCAGCCAGGCATCATTATTTTTCTTAAATTTTTCATTTAAGATAGGCTCAACTTCTTCTGTAGAAGGATATATATCCCCGAACACTTTGGTGAGCTTTCCGTCTGAAAATTCAAATATTTTAAGTTGGTTTACATCTATTACATTATTCAAATAATTTTTTTTCGATTCCAAAAATTCAGGGATGTTATTGTTTACGTAATCTTCCTTATCCAGCTCAACTGCGGCAATTAAATATCCTAGCCGGATGCTGTCATTATTAAACGGGATAATGCCTAAAATTAAATTTTTGTTATCTCCATTCTGGTTTTCATATTCGGTTATGAAAGGTTTATTGTTAGCATTTAAATTATCAAATTTGCTTTGAATATCGGCAAAATTCAGGTTATTAAAATTAGGAGCTTCCAACCCGACAGAAAATGAACCCAACAGCTCACCGGCATTATTTAATATTTCAATAGAGGAATTAATAGATTCTTTCTGCAAAGAGCTGTTAGCCCATATTATAAATGCCATTGCATCATAATTAATGTTTGTATTTGAAAGAGCTTCATTGATTTGTCCGTTTCCGTTTGCATCCGTCAGCGTTTCATTTATTAAGAACCGGAATAGGTTATCGTTCGGCCTGTTCATTTCCAGGGCTGTAGTTTTCAAAGATTCTTTTTCAAGTTCAAGATTAAAAAAATTTAAAAGAGCTATTGCTATTATCGATGCAGCTAATGTCGCATAAACAAAATTATAAACAGAATTAATTTTTATAAAAGCAGTATAATAGACTAACGTAAAAATTAATGTAACAAAAACAATACTTAATACCGGGGTAAGAAGAGGTTCTCTTTGAATGATTATAAAAACATAACCCGCTATTTGGAAGAAAATAAGAATAATCAAGAACCTGGTATTCAATATTTTTTTATTTGAAGAATAGAAAAACGGAATTGTAACAATCAAAAAGCACGATAAAAAAATAACGGAGCTTAATCCCAACATTAATATATTTACATTCATTGCAAATACAGGAAGGTTGGGTATAATATTGGGCTCTCTAAAATATCTTAAGGTTGAATCGAAAATAACAGATTTTAAAGCTGCAGTTAAACCGCGGAGAGTTAGAAAAAATAGGATTGAAACGGGTACTGTTATTAAGAGAAATCTTGATAGCTTCCCGATTCCCTTTTTATTGATTAAATAATTTCCGAGATAATCAGATAAATAACGAAAGGCTTGTATACTAATAATTAAAACGAAAATATTCGAAATAAAAAATTCGATTGGTGATTTAACAATTCCGCCGCTGAAAGCTGAAGAAAAATATGAGGGATCGGCTAATGGTCCCTGAATAATATTTGACGGAAATCCGACAAAAAACAATATAGCCCTAAAAAAAGAACAATAAAAAATTATTATAATTAATTTTAGCGACCTGTATTTAATTCTTTTGAATTTTCCCTTAAATCCTAAAGCAATAAATAGCAATATAATTATTACTAAAAATGATTTTACCTGCTCTATTATATCACTTATTGAATTTATTGCCGTATTTAATGCAGGTTTTATAAAAGTAACAACTGCGATCTTATTATTTTTATTATTTAATAAATCAAATGAAAAATTATTATCATCATTTATTAAGGGAGCAAGAGGATTAGAGTTGATATCAAACTGGGTTAAAAATTTATCTGAAAGTCTCTTCGAAAAATTAATATCACGGTAATAAGTATTTTGAAGAGTATATTTTTTTTCAAAAGACCTGCTTATCAGGAAATAAAAAAGATCATTCTGCACTGAAAGAGTATCGGTATATGAAATATAAACATCAAGAGGAGAATTATAGAAATAGATTTCCCCAGCCGGAAAATTAAGAGGGAAAATATCATATTGCGGGATAGCTATATTTTCATTCCAGGCAATTAGTCTTCCGTTTGGTGCTACTATTTCTACAGAATAATTATCAAATTCATCAGAGTTCACTAATCGTACTAATGAACCATAAGAATTTTTTCCAGGCTTTAGAGTATCCGCAAGATTGCTTTTTAATTTATTCGCTGTTTGCAGCAGGTCATTTTCATTTTCAGTAAATAAATATTTAATAGAGGATTCAATATTCCCGATTTTATCCTTCTGCTCTTCTTTCCAATTTTCATTTATATATTTCAAAATAAATGGTTTAACCGGGTACAATAAAATAAAGAGCACCAAAACAAAAAAGGCGATAGCAAAAAATTTTCTATCACCTCCCGAATTTTTAATAAATTTTTCCAGCATTAATTAATTGTAATCTGTGTTATCTTCCAGATGTTCCCTGTCTGCTTTAAAGATATATAAACATTTGCCGAATCTCTTTTCCCCCGGAAATAATATTTATATACACCTGTTGCATAAGGTAGATTTTCATTTATCTGGATATTCTGAAAATGAAATGAAGTAACTTTATATATATTGAAAAAATCTTCCAAAACATAAAAAGCCTGGTTAGAAGTGTAATAACCGCTTATTCCGTTTGCCAGGCTTAGATAGGTTTTTGAATTTAAATAACCGGATATTTCTGAAACACTCCCTGCTGATATCCCGGATTCAATCTGGTTAAAGATTGACATAGCTATATTATTTTGCTCTTTATTATCATTTTTATTCCGGTTTAAAAAATTTTGTTGAGCAAAAGTAATATTGCAACTGAGAAAAATAAGCCCGGCAAAAAATATTAAAAAATTTTTTTTCTTTATCATTGGTAAGTTAAATTTAACTAATAAATAGCTGTAAATCTATAATCTTAGCAATGGTTATTTTATATTAATTTTATCAGTATTTACTTAAAAGCGAGTAGCACAGATTACTAATCTGTGCTACAGAGATTCAAATTTATAAATTAACTTTTACTCTTACTTCCTGTTCCCATTAATTATTTTCTACTCCTTATTAATTGTCCTCTTGCAACATTATTAGTCTTAGTTTTCAGCATCGGTTCACCTTTAATTAATTGGAATGCCCAATCAAAGACAACCCTTGTTCCGGAAATATTTGAAACTCTTACTTTTGCATAATGATTATCGTATGTCCAGATAACATACGTATGACCAACTTTTACAACTGCACTTCCGCTTGGAGACCAGCCGGATTCAGGAGCAAATGGAATATCATAGATATCTTGTGTAGGGCCCATATCCTGAATTTCTGTATCATCATAGACATCAAAGTAATATTTCCCGTTATAATATTCTACAAAAAAATCGGTTGAATTATCATAATAAGGTACAACATAATAGTCAGTAAAAGTAAAGCCCGATTTATAAGGGTTATATAAGGAATCAAAAATAGCTTCATTAAATCCTTCCGGTCTTGGTGCGGAATATACTGCATCATAACTCAAATCACTTTCATTTCCATTGTAATCATATGCAGTAACTGCATAATAATATTTACCTCCGTTTGCAGCATCCCTGTCAACAAAATATTCATTGTTAGAAGAACCGATATATTCATACTTGCCGTCATATGAATCGCTGTAATAAACCCTGTAACCTTCAACATCACTTTCCCTGTTTTGATTCCAGGTTATTTCCGCCCTGTTATCTCCATTATATACAACAAGACCTGTAGGCGGTGCAGGAGGCTGATTATCATAATTATGATGATATGGATCATTTATCCCGCAGGAAATCAATATAAATGACATCAGTAACGAAAAGTATATTTTTAAGTTTAACATTGCCGGATTCCTTTTTAATTTTAAGAACTGATATTAAAAAGACCAAAACAATGCCAGCTAAAAAGTTTGTTTTTCGAAGATAATAGAAGGATTTTATTGCGGAATGTATTTTTAATTATACAGGTTTGTATAGTATTATTAATGTGGAAATTGTCAAATTGTTTAATTGTTAAATGGCTATAATTAGGGATTATTTATTATACAATTTAGAAATACAAATAAATCAAAATTCTTAATCT
>CAYUVK010000070.1:9286-25854 GCA_964448105.1 uncultured Ignavibacteriaceae bacterium | reverse complement strand
TCTGCAGCAGGAAATTCAAACTTTACAATCCGATATAAATAACCTGAAATCAACCAACATTAAAAGCTATGAAGACTGTGTAGATGAAATGTACCAGATGGTTGGAGCAACAAAAGCAGATGTAGATAATTTTAGAAAAGCTGTAGCTGAATTAAATGGAAAAATTCAAAGGAAAGAAGGTCCGAAAGCAGATAGGCAGAAAGATCTCGATGCTTTGAAAATGAACAAAATTAGTGCTTTACCGGAATTTTTTGATAAAGTTCATAGCCAAATGCAGAATGCTTTGGATGCCTGGGTTGAAGCACCTACGTCTATTACTTATGCAGTTGTTAGAGGAGACTGCCTCTGGAATATTGCTAAGAAACCGGAACATTATGGAAATGGATTTGCATGGCCGAATATTTATAAAGCCAATCGTGACAAAATTAAAAATCCAGATTTGATTTTCCCGAAACAAATGCTGACTATTCCTCAGTTAACTGAAGAAGAAAAAGCTAAATACGATAAAATAAGAAAAAATTATAAACCTGCTCCTGTTCAATAATAATTCTTTTTTAATGTTCAGTTTAGCAGTAAGATTTGGAAAACCCTTGTCCCCTCAAAACGGGATAAGGGTTTTTTCATTTAAATTGGTGAGTTATGACTGCAATTGAGAAACGGATGACCCTCGAAAATGTTGATATGATGGGTCTACTAGGGATGAATGACAACAATATTAAAATTGTTGAAGATAGATTTAATACTTCCATAGTAGTCAGGGGGCAAAATGTAATTCTGAAGGGGGTTCTTGAAGAAATTGATGTAGTTGAAAAAATTATAAAAGAAATGGTATATGTTCTTAATACAAACGGTGTATTAAAAACATCGGATATTGAGACTATTTTGGATCTCGCAATACAGGGGAAGGAAATAATTAATGATCAAGAATATGATTCGATTGTTCTCTATACAAAGAATGATGTAATTAAAGCAAGAACTCCTGGTCAAAATAAATACCTGGAAACAGCAAAAAGGAATGACATTTGTTTTGCTATAGGTCCGGCAGGGACAGGCAAGACGTATCTGG
Source organism: uncultured Ignavibacteriaceae bacterium (assembly GCA_964448105.1). Classification (GTDB taxonomy): domain Bacteria; phylum Bacteroidota; class Ignavibacteria; order Ignavibacteriales; family Ignavibacteriaceae; genus CAVQBP01. The sequence goes on along the minus strand of CAYUVK010000070.1, from coordinate 24,788 downwards.
CTGTGGCACTTGCAGTTTCGGCATTGAAAAAGGGAGTTGTAAATAAAATTGTCTTGGCACGTCCTGCAGTAGAAGCAGGTGAAAGCCTCGGTTTTCTGCCCGGAGATTTTAGAGAAAAAATTGATCCTTATCTGCGTCCTCTTTATGATTCACTTGATGATATGATTCCTTCCGACAAATTAAAAAGTTATATTGAAAAACGGGTAATTGAAATTGTTCCTTTGGCATATATGAGGGGAAGAACTTTAAACAATGCTTTTGTTATTTTGGATGAAGCCCAAAATGCTACCGATATGCAGATGAAAATGTTTTTAACAAGGCTAGGTGCAAATTCAAAAGCAATTGTCACCGGAGATATAACCCAGATTGATCTCCCGCCAAAAAATGTAAGCGGACTGGTACAGGCAAAAGAAATATTGCAGAGTATTGATGGCGTTGGCTTTGTTTATTTTGATAAATCAGATGTTGTTAGGCATAGACTCGTAAAAGACATAATTGATGCTTATGAAAAATTTAGGAATACTCCGTTATAATTTTCTTTTACTTTCATTCCAGTAAATATCCATTTCTTCAAGATTCGATTCGTTAATTTTCTTTCCATTTTCTTTTAATTTTTTCTCGATGTAATTAAATCTTTTAATGAATTTGCTGTTTGTTTTTCTTAATGCGTTTTCCGGATTTATTTTTAAGAATCTTGCATAATTTACCAGGGCAAAGAAAACATCGCCAACCTCATTTTCTAATTCTTCATTTATTACATTTTTCCTGATAAAGTCAGATCCACCTTTTACTGAGACTTTTTCAGCCGTAGGCTGATCAGCCCCTGTCTGAGAGGTTTGACTTTTAACTTCTTCCACATGCATCTCTTCAATTTCTTCAATTACTTTTTTCCAGATATCTTCTTTGTTATCCCAATCAAAACCGACTTTAGAAGCTTTTTCCTGTAACCTGTAAGCACGTTGAAGAGCAGGCATTATTTCAGGCACTCCATCAAGAATAGATTCTCTTCCTTCTTTTAATTTAATTGATTCCCAGTTTCTTTTTACATGTTCCGAATCTTCAACTACAACATCTCCGAAAACATGTGGATGACGTCTAATTAATTTTTCTTTTATTGAATTAATAACTTCTTCAAGCTTAAAATTATTTCCCTCTTCAGCAATAATAGAATGAAAAATCACATGCAGCAGCAAATCCCCTAATTCTTTTTTAAGTTCATCATAATTTTTATTATCTATTGATTCAACTACTTCATAAGCCTCTTCAATAGTTGCTGCTTTAATTGAATCGTTTGTTTGCTCTCTATCCCACGGGCATTCGACTCTAAGCTTCCTCACAATATCGACTAATTCTTTAAACTTACTTTCAATCATTATTTTTATCCTTTATTTTTAAATTTCATAAAGAAGATTAATCCATTATATAAAAACAAAGATAATAAAAACGATTCATGTTAAAAAAGGAGATAAAATGATAGAAGAAAAAATAAAAGAATTAGGATTTAATTTACCTGAACCTCCCAAACCAGTTGCGGCATATATACCGGCACTTGCAATTAATAACCTTATTTTTACAGCAGGACAGATTCCTTCTATTGCAGGAGAATTGATGTTTAAAGGTAAAATAGATAAAGAATTAACTTTAATGGAAGGAAAGCGTGCTGCGGAAACTTGTGTATTAAATTGCCTTTCAGCAATAAAAGGGATTACAGGCGATCTCAATAAAATTGAAAGAATCGTTAAGCTTACTGTATTTGTAAATAGTTCGGACAGTTTTACAGACCAGCCTAAAGTTGCAAACGGAGCTTCGGAATTGCTGATAAAAATTTTCGGTGAAAAGGGAAAACATGCTAGAAGTGCTGTTGGAGTAAATGCACTCCCATTAAATGCCGCAGTTGAGATTGAAATGATTTGCGAGATTAAATCTTAATTTATAGAACACTGATTTAACTGATTAGGCGGATTTTGACTGATTTTTTTTATTAATATCCAGATGTTTTTTAATTTAAGTACTTTATTAAAAACACAATTCATACTAAAAATATTTTAAAGATCATATTTCTTTCTTCCTTATCCGTTTTGATCCGTCTCATCCGTCAAATCCGTGTTCTATTCCTCCAATCCAATATTAGTTTAGTTTTGATTATTTAAAGCTTCTTTTAGGTTTTTTATAAGTTGTAAAGTTGCCTTTTTTTCTTGGTTCATCAAAGATTTAATAACTGCACTACCTACAATTACTCCTGAACAATATGGTGAGAAAGTTTTAACATCATCCTGGTTTGAGATGCCAAAACCGATTAGCATCTTATTTTTCTTAATTAATGAAGAAGACTTTTTTAATGGATTCATAATCTCGTCGTTATGTTTAACTTGCTTTCCGGTTGTACCGGTCATGCTGACATAATAGACAAAACCTTCACTCAATTCATCAATTTTTTTAATTCTTTCATCTGAAGTAGTTGGTGTGGTTAACAAAATCTTTTCTAATCCATCAAAAGCACCATTATAGAAATTATTATATTCATCTATCGGCACATCCGGTACGATTACACCGTTTACTCCAATGGTCTTCGCTTCATCCGCAAAATTTTTTAACCCGTAAGATAAAACCGGATTTGCATATCCCATTAGAATTATTGGCTTATCCGATTTCTTTCTTATTTCTTTTATATAATCAAAAGTATTTTTAATATTTATTCCATTTTCAAGTGCCTTTTGAGAAGAATATTGAATCGTCGGGCCATCAGCCAAAGGATCACTGAAGGGAAATCCTATCTCGAGCATATCCGCACCGGATTCTAAAATTTCAATTGCCAATTCGGAAAATTTATTTTTATCGGGAAATCCGCTTGTTAAAAAAATTGAAAGGACTTTTTCTCCGTTTTTATTTTTTTGAGAAATATAGTCTGATATTTTTTCCATTAAAATTGTTCCCCCATGCTTTTGATAATTGTATTTAAATCTTTATCGCCTCTGCCGCTAACGTTCACTATCACTATTTCATCTTTTTTTGTACCCGGCATTAAATAGTTTAAATAAGCAAGAGCATGTGCTGTTTCCAAAGCTGGAATAATCCCTTCTTTTACAGACAATAATTTGGTTGCATCCATTGCTTCATCATCGGTAATCGAATGATATTCTGCTAGGACTTCATCCTTTAAAAAGCTATGCTCAGGGCCTACACCGGGATAATCAAGTCCGGCTGAAATAGAATGTACCTCGGAAATTTGTCCTTCATCATTTTGAAGAAGATAAGTTTTCATCCCTTGAAAAATTCCTTCTCTTCCTAATGTTAAAGTTGCACAGTGCTTATTAGTATCAATTCCAAAGCCGGCAGCTTCAACACCTATTAATTTCACATGATCATTTATAAAAGGATAAAAAATTCCGATTGCGTTACTTCCACCGCCAACACATGCAACAATATAATCCGGCAGTTTCTTTTCAATAGAAAAAATTTGTTCTTTTGTTTCTTTACCGATTATAGATTGGAAATCTCTAACCAGCATTGGATACGGATGCGGCCCAACAACTGATCCGATTATATAATGAGTGTCTTTTACATTAGTAACCCAATCACGGATAGCTTCGTTAGTTGCATCTTTTAAAGTTCTGCTTCCGGATTTAACAGGAATTACTTCAGCACCTAATAGTTTCATCCTAAAAACATTTGGACTTTGCCTCTCCATATCAACTTCGCCCATATAAACAAAACATTTTAATCCGAACTTTGCACAAACCGTTGCAGTTGCAACTCCATGCTGTCCTGCACCTGTTTCTGCAATTATCCTGGTTTTACCTAATTTTTTTGCAAGTAGTATTTGTCCCAAAGCATTATTTATTTTATGAGCGCCTGTATGACATAAGTCTTCGCGTTTAAGATAAATTTTTGCTTTGCCGAAATGTTCGGTCAAATTTTCAGCAAATGTTAAAGGTGTTGGTCTGCCGGAATATTCATGATTTAATTTTGTTAATTCATCTATAAAAGAAGGATCATTTTTTAATTGTGAATATATATCTTCTAATTCATGTAAAGGAGTTATGAGAGTTTCGGGAACATATTTGCCCCCGTACTTCCCAAATCTGCCGTTTATATCCGGCTGGTTATACTCAAGTAAGTTCTGCATAAAGATTTACTTTCTTATTTACTACAGGAGCTAGCTGTTCTATTTTTTCTAAAAGTTGTTTGAATGTATTCGGTTTTAGGGATTGAAAGCCATCCGATAAAGCTTCTTCCGGATGTGAATGAACTTCAATCATCAAACCGTCGGCTCCGCAGGCAACTGCTGCCATAGCCATTGGTGTAACTTTATCCCACATTCCAATTCCATGTGAAGGATCAACAATAATCGGGAGATGTGAATGTTTTTTTATAACCGGTATTGCATTTAAATCGAGTGTATTTCTTGTTTGAGTTTCAAATGTTCTTATTCCTCTTTCACATAAAATTACGTTATAATTTCCTCTGGAAAGAATATATTCAGCACTCATCAATAAATCTTCAATTGTAGCAGCGAGACCTCTTTTAAGCAAAACCACGTTAGATAATTCTCCGACTTCTTCCAGCAAAGAGAAGTTTTGCATGTTACGTGCACCAATCTGTAATATATCTGCAATTGAAGCAACTTGAGGAAGGGTATTAGTATCTTTTACTTCTGTCACTATCATCATCCCCAATTCTTTTTTTACTTCTGCAAGGTATTCCAATCCTTTTTCTTTTAATCCCTGGAATGCATAAGGACTTGTTCGCGGTTTATAAGCGCCTGCTCTTAAAAACCGTATTCCCATCTCTTTTAATTGACCGGCAATATCAAATATTTGCTCCCTGCTTTCGATAGAGCAAGGACCGGCAATAATGGTTAATTCCTCAGCGCCAATTAATTTGCCGTTAATATTTATTACAGTATCCTCGGATTTTACTTCCCGGCTTACGAGCTTGTAAGGTTTTGAAACGCGGTAAACTTCATCTACGGAGTTCATGATTAAAAATTCCTCTTCGGATAATGCTGTTGTTTGTCCTGTTACACCAATTGCAAGCTTTTCAGAACCCCATATTTCATGATGATTGCAGCCTTTAGAGTGAATTTTATTTATTACCTGCTCAATGTCTTCTTTAGGTGCATTGAGTTTCATCATTATAACCATTTTTAGCTCCTTTCAGCCAGAGGCTGATAAGCCTTAGGCTTAAGATTTTTTATTTTGTTGAAAAATTCTTTTACTTTTTTGTTATCTTTTCTACCCGGTTTAACTTCAAGTGAAGATGAGAGATCAACTGCTGCTGGTTTTACATTTTTTATAATTTCTTCAATATTATTTATTGAAATTCCGCCTGCTAAAATTATTTTACTTTTTAATTCATCAGGAATTAATTTCCAATTAAATGTTTTCCCGGTACCGCCATATTCGGAATTAGAAAAAGTGTCGAACAGGAAAAAAGAAGCCGGATATTGTTTTAATATCGGGAAATCAAATTTCCCGTTTATTCTAAAACTTTTAATTACAGGAAAATTTATTCTGCTTACCATATCAGGCGTTTCTTCTCCATGCAATTGGACTATATTTAGATGCAAATTTTTTGCAGTTTCATTTATAAAATCCGGAGAATCATTTACAAACACTCCCACTTTCATTGTGAAAGGGGAGAGGTGTTCAATTATTTCTTTTGCAGTATTAGGTTTAATATATCTTTTGCTTTTTTTATAAAAGATAAATCCGAGCGCATCTGCTCCTTCAGACTCGCACAAAAGTGCATCTTCTAAATTTGTAATACCGCAGACTTTAACTTTCATTAGTATTTTCCGTAATTAAACACCATTCTTTAAGTTCTTTAAAATTCTTTTCAATATTTTTTGAAGCCATTAAATGTTCACCTATTAATAGTGCATTTATATTAGCTTGCATTAAATAATCTATATCTTGTTTTTTATTTATACCGCTTTCCGTTACTAAAATAGATTCTTCAGGAAAAAGTTTTGAAAGCTTTAATGTTGTATTAAGATCAATAGAAAAATCTTCTAAGTTTCTATTGTTAACTCCCAAAATATTATTAATATCAAAATCGATTTTATCAAGCTGCTTTTCGGAATGGAGTTCAAGCAGGACTTCAAGACCGGCTTCTTTTGCCGCATGAGTTAATTCATTAATTTGAGCTTTAGATAAAATTTCACTGATTAAAAGAATAATATCCGCTCCATTTCCTTTTGATTGGAAGACCTGGAATTCATCAAGGATAAAATCTTTTCTCAATAAAGGAACTTCTTTTATTAAGGCTATCTCTTTCAGATACTCAATACTTCCTTTGAAAAAGTTTTCATCGGTTAAAATAGAAACAGCATTGGCTCTGCATTTAAAATATGTTTCGGCAATCTTGAGATGATTAAAATCTTCCCGTATAATTCCTTTGGAAGGGCTTGCCTTTTTTATTTCTGCTATTATAGAAATATTTTGGTTACCTTTGATTTTATCAGAAAACTTAATTGTATCCGATTCAAAAAACTCTATTTCTTTAAAAGAGTTAAGAGAATATTTCAGCTTTAATTTTTTAACTTCTTCTTTTTTAACTTCAACTATTTGATCGAGTATATTCAAAGTTGTTCCAATTTAATTTTTCATAAAAATCAAACTAGTTCTGTCATTTCGACCGAAGGAGGAAATCTTGTGTTTGATAAAGATTTCTCAGTCGAAGACTCCTTCGAAATGACAATATTGTACTTTTGGTTACTATCTAAAAAACTTTAACAAATTAGTTTAAACTAAAAAACCCTTCCCGGTGAGCGAGAAGGGTTTTTGTAAATTTCTATTTTAGCCTCTATTCACCGGGACATACTATTTTGCATACTAAACCAGTACCAAAAATAATTAAAATAATATGTTCCGGTAAAATTTTTCATAATTTAAACTATAAATATAGGACTCTTTTCCTCTTTGTCAAGAACTAAAGTTATATTTCCCAATCGATTAACCTAACTTACAGCCCTGCTGAATTTTCTTAATTGATTCAATTTTGATAAAGCTGCTCCGGATAATATCGAATCCTCAGCAGCTTTTTGGCATTCATTTAAATTTTCGGAAAAACCAGCACAAAATAATGCAAGGGCTGAATTAGCTGCAATTGTATGGAATGCACCATTTTGATTTTTATTATCCAGCACATTCAAAATAATTTGAGCATTTATTTCTGCCGTATCTCCTTTTATATCTTCATCACTTAGTTTAGGATAATCAAATGTTTCATTTGTTATTGTATATGATTTAATTTCTCTGCCGTTATTGTATTCATGAATTTCTGTTATATCTCCAAGATAAATTTCATCATAACTATCGTTTGAACAAATAAAACAGGCTTTTTCGAAGTCAAGATATTTTGCGGCTTCAGACATTGTTCTTGCAGCTTTCCTGTTAAATGTTCCAATCAATTGTTTTTTTACTCCTGCAGGATTTGTCAACGGACCCAGCATGTTAAAAACGGTTTTCATTGCTAATTCTTTTCGAACCGGGGCAGCATATTTCATAGCGGGATGATAAAGAGGTGCAAATAAAAATGCAATACCAATCTCTTTTAATGCTCTTTCAGATTCATCCCTGCTAAGATTAATATTGACACCAAGATTCTGTAAAACATCTGCGCTTCCGCTTTTGCTTGAGATGGAACGGTTTCCGTGTTTGGCAACTTTAACACCTGCTCCTGCAGCGGTAAAAGCAACTGCAGTAGAAATGTTAAAGCTTCCTGAGTTATCTCCACCGGTGCCGCATACATCTATTGCATTTTCATCATCGCATTTGATCTTGATGCAATTGTTCCTCATTGATTTTGCAAATCCGGCTACTTCAGCAGGAGTTTCTCCTTTTGCTTTAAGCGCTACTAAAAATCCTGCAAGAAGCGAGTTATTTACATTACCAGTCATTACTTCATTCATAACTGTAAAAGCTTCATCGAAAGAAAGATTTTCTTTTTCAATAATTTTTTCCAGGTATTGTTTTATCATAATTCCTCCTTTTAAAGAGTTTTCAAAATTCAAAATGTTATTTACCAACGATTAAAAAAAAGTAATTTAGTAACTTACAATTTGTCAGTCAGAGTTTATCGAAGACTGAAAACCAATTAAATGTCATACTTCGACAAGCTCAGTATGGTATTTAAAAAGCATTTAATCATCCTCTCTATTGAGACAACCAATTATTAATAATATTTTTCCCTTCTTTAGTTAAAATTGATTCAGGGTGAAATTGAATTCCTTCAACTGGGTAATCCTTATGACGAATTCCCATTATAACATTGTCATCAGTTTCAGCAGAAATTTCCATGCATGCCGGAAGACTTTCTCTATCAACAATTAAAGAATGATATCTCGTTGCTTCAAAACGCTGGGGAATTTTTTTAAATAAAGTTTTATTATCATGATTGATAAAAGAAGTTTTCCCGTGCATAAGAACAGGAGCTTTTACAACTTTTGCACCGTAAACAACACTCATGGCCTGATGCCCCAAACATACTCCGAGTATTGGAGTAGTTTTTCCAAATTCTCTATAAGCCGTTAAAGATGCTTTTGAATCTTCGGGAATACCGGGACCCGGTGAAACTAAAATTTTGTCAGGCTTTAATTCATTTATTTGTTCAGCATTAATTTCATCATTTCTTTTTATGACAAGTTGAATTTTATGATTTCCCAAAAGCTGAACAAGGTTGTAAGTAAATGAATCGTAATTATCAATTACCAGTATTTTCATCAATCACCTCCGCATATTTTAAAGCGTTTATCATTGCTGCAGATTTATTTTTAACTTCTTTAGCTTCAAGCCTGGGAATGCTGTCTGCAACAATCCCGGCACCGGCCTGCCAGTAAATATTTCCTCCTTTGGCAAATAAAGTTCTGATTGCTATGCACATATCCAGGTTTCCTGAAAAATCAAAATAACCAACTGCACCTGCATAGATATTTCTTTCTTCTTTTTCATAATCATTTATTAATTGTATTGCTCGAATTTTAGGCGCACCCGAAACTGTACCGGCAGGGAAACAAGACATTAATGCGTCAATTGAATCTTTATCTTTTGCAAGTGTTCCTTCAACTTTAGAGACGATGTGCATTACATGAGAATATTTCTGTATCTTCATACTTTCAGTTACTTCTACTGAACCAAATTCGCAAACTCGTCCGAGATCATTTCTTCCCAGGTCCACAAGCATTGTATGCTCCGCAAGCTCTTTTGGATCAGTCATCAAATTTTGTTCGAGAGATTCTTCTTCTTCAATATTTTTTCCCCGTCTCCTTGTTCCTGCTATAGGTAAAACTTGTGCTCTCCTGTTTTTAACTTTTAACAGGTCTTCGGGAGATGTCCCGATAATTTTAAAATCATTTTTAAATTCCAGATAATACATATAAGGAGACGGATTAATAATTCTCAAAGCACGGTAAACATTAAGTAAATCCCCTTTAAATTTTGATGAGAATCTTTTTGAAAGAACTATCTGGAAGATGTCTCCCTCGACAATATTCCTTTTGCTATATTCAACTTGCCTGCAAAATTCAGTAGAATCAAAGTCACCTGATATATGGTTTTCCAATGAAAAGTTAGAGTTATATTCGAAAGGTTTTTTTAGTTCATCTTTAAGTTCTTTTAATTTTTCTTTTGCTTCCAGGTATGCTTTTTCAATGTTGGTATTTTCTTCAATTTTTACATTTGATATTAAAATAATTTGATGTTTGAAATGATCAAATGCAAGGATAGTATTATAAATGCCTAAGATTGAATCGGGATTATTAAAACTTTCAGTTGTAAATTGAATAACTTTTTCAACAAGCGCGATATTTTCAAAGCCAAGATAACCGACAATTCCGCCGGTAAAATCGGGTAACCCGTCAACTTTAGGCTGCTTATATTTTTTTAGTTCGTTTCGAATGTATTCAAAAATTGAGGCGCTAATTTTTTTTGACGAACCATTATTGAATTCTGTAACTTTCATCCCTTTATTGGAAAAAATTTTCTCGGGTTCTCTGCCAATAAATGAGTAGCGTGCCATATTGGTTGAACCTTCAACGGATTCAAGCAGAAAGCTTTGCTGATCATCTTTGCGGATTTTTAAATATGCAAGAACCGGGGTTAGCAAATCAGCGGTTATAATCTCATAAACCGGTATGAGATTATATTCTTTTGATAATTCTTTAAATTGTTCAAATTTCATATAGTTTTAATTTTTAGTTAAATAATATTTTTACCTTAAGATTAGGAGTAAGATTATGATTTCCGCCAGAGGCGGATCAGCCTTTGGCTGAAAGATTAAGAACAAATACTTTTTCACAATTGAAAAGAACATAAAAAAAGCCCTTCCCAGTGTTTCTGAGAAGGGCTTTTTAATTATAAAAATTATGTTATTAATTATCTCATATCACCGGGACATGCTCTTATACAAACTGCTCCACCACCACCAAGAGTGATTTAAATTGTGATAATATGTCCCGTTAATATTTTTCATAACTTAATTGCAAATATACACTTCTTTTTGGTTTTGTCAATACCTAAATAATAAATTTTAAATTTCTCCCCGAATTATCAATTAAATTTATAGTTCCCAGTCAAAAATAAAGCCCAATCTTATCATGTGTTTAAATGTTATCGGTAAATATTCAAATTCACTACTTTTATTTAAAATTCTATGGCCTCCGATAATTTTTTTAGAAGTTGGCAAATAATAACTTAACTCTATTGACATAAAAGAAACAATATCAACACCTACCCCTAACTCTAACATTAAAATAGAAGCAGAAGTTGTCCCTTCGCTATTTGAATAGTAATCTTCTTCATTTGAATGTTGTAAAATACCCCCGGATATATATAATGGTTTATATAATTTATATTTCCAGCTAATTCCAAACTCCCATCCCGCAAATTCAGTAATCAAATACCTCCCGACTTTTGCTTTGCATGACAAGTTTTGGTTAAGTTCAAAAGATAAAAAAGTGTGGAAAGAAATAGGTATACTATTACTTCCCAAGAGAGAAGTGTTATATTTATCACTCACTCTTATTTGATTTGCTTCAAAGTCAAATCCCAGTTTAAATTTATTATCATTCGTTGATGAATTAATATTTTCAATAATATCTTTATTTATAACTTTGAAGTAGATAATATTATCTTTTGTTAGATAGCGAAGTGTGAGAATTTTATCTTCAGGCAAATTAATGCTGCTAGTTGCATAAAGAGTATCATTACTAATTTTGGTGAAGTTTAAATAATCATATTCAACAATTTTATTATTAGAAGTAAGCACAAGCGTGTACTTGTTTGAACCAGCAGTTATTTTTTGGGAGATGAAATAAAGTGAATCGCTGTTGTTCTTATATATTATAGCATAAAAGGTATTCGCTGGTGGTGAAAAATAATTATTATTCTTAAGTGATGCAGGAACACCCCTTATCAATTTTGAAGATATATAATTATCATTAACCGGAAATTGTGTATTTACCTGTCCGAGGAGAAATGAAGAAGTTAGGAAAAAAATCAATAAAATCTTCATCATATTTCTCTCTGACCTAATAAAAAAACTTTTATTATTAATATTTTTAATCTAAACAAACATTAATTGTTGAATTGGAAATTATATTCAAAGCCAATGATGTAACCAACGATGGATCCTATTATTGCTCCAAGAAAAGAACCAAATACACCCGAGGTACCAGAATCAAATTCCTCATGCATTCCCCCGTCTTGTATATGAATTACCAAACCGGTTGCTCCTATTACACCCCCTATTAATATTCCCGAAAAAAATCCTGGTATAATACTTTTCCAATGTTTTTTATAACTTACTTCTTTTATTAATCTTAACGGAATATTTCTCTGAATAACCTCAGCTTCATTTACTTTATATTTTAATAAATTGGATTGGAATACAATACCTTCTACATCGAGTTCTTTCCCGCTTTTTAAGGATAAATTAGCGGAACGGTAATCTGCAGTCTTGTAATTTATAGCTTTTATTTCTTTTAAAGGGATTTCTTCATTTATGGCTTTTTTAGTATAAATTGTTAGAGTATCAGTATGAATTATCGTTTTTGAATTAGTGGTTAAGATGCTATCCGAATAGAATTCTAAATTTAGTTTTTCATTTTTTGTTTTTTTATTAAAATATTTATTAAAGTCTTCTTTTGAGGGGAAATATGTTGTTTTATAAGTTGATGAACAGCTAATAAAAAAGGAGGTTAGCAACAGTATTAATAAGCCTCTAATCATTGATTCACTCCCCATGATTATTTATGATTTATACAATAATAAGAGATTGCAAATAAATAAACAATAGTATCACACCCGTTATATTACTCAATAAATTTCATACCCTAGTATTATGCCAATAATCATATGGCAAATAGTTTTGTACATAAACGGGGCTGACTAAAAAGTCGAAATTGATGAATAAATAATTAATTTTTTGTATTTAAATATTTCTATATTCAGTTTAACTAATATTTATTCCGTAAAAATTACTTTTTGGACAGCCCCGTTTATAAAGTTCTTGACACTAACTACTTAATATCGAATGATTTTTATGCAGTCCTCTTACCTTGAAACTAAAAACTGATTATCCGTATATTTAATTATTAAAATTAGGGAATTATTCAGCAATATGAATAGAGAAATGTTTCGTGCAAAAATTCATCGGGCTACTGTAACAATGGCTGAATTGTATTATGAAGGAAGCATAACAATTGATAAAGATTTACTGGAAGCTGCGGATATTTTGCCACATGAAAAAGTACAGGTAGTGAATTTAAATAACGGCAGCAGGCTGGATACTTATACTCTGGCAGGTCCTGCCGGCAGCGGGATGATATGTTTAAATGGTCCGGCTGCTCGCCTTGGAACAATCGGCGATGAAATTATTATAATAGCTTATTCGCAAATGAGTGATGAAGAAGCACGTAATCATAAACCCAAAATAATTTTGGTGAATAAAGAGAATAAAGTCTCGAAAGTTTTGTGATTTTTTAGTATTTGTACCGTAAGTTTCATTGATTTTAAATTAAGTTTTAATTAATATGGAACAAACTTAAAAGGCATTGATATGAAAAAGTTAGGAATTTTATTTTTTGTAATTATCAGTCTTTCTGCTGCAAATGCGCAATATAAAGATTCAGGATTCCATGAATCGGATATTAAAAATGCAATGGTTGATAATTCTCCATCTTCATTCTTTGGATTTTTAAAATCCAGTAATTTTCAAATGCATCAAACTTATGATTTCTCATATTCAACATTTGGGAGCGGGCAGGGATTAGCTCTTGGTGTTTTAACAAACAGCATGTTTTATAAGTTTTCGAATAATTTTAATGGACAGCTTGATATAAGCCTTGTTCATTCTCCGTATAGTTCTCTCGGAAGAGATTTTCAAAATAGTATTAATGGAATTTATGTAAGTAAAGCTGCTCTAAATTATCAGCCATGGAAAAATATGTTAATTACAGTTCAATATAGGAATCTTCCTTATTCTTATTATAATCCTTTTAATCCATATAATTCTTACGGTTATGGATATAATCCATTTATTGATAACGACAACAGTTCCATTTTTATTCGATAATGAGATATTAACCGTAACTTGAGTAATCAGATTAAATATTAGTTCTAACATGAGTGTAAAATAAGTGAAGGTAAGAACCAATCCTCCCACACCGCCTAAAGAAATAAGTTTAAAAACATCAACTTCAAATTTTATTTATAATTTAATTATTATCGTTTTAGGAATAATTATAATTTTTTTGGCCTATTCTATTTTTTTAAAAATTAGAGATAAAGAAGTTACCGATAAAGAATTAGCAAATAAAAAGCTTGCAGCTCCAATAGTACAGTTAGAGGTTTTAAACGGTTGTGGTATTTCCGGAGTTGCGGAAAAGATTACCGATTATTTAAGAAATAATAATTTTGATGTTGTGCAAACAGGGAATTATATTTCATTTGATGTTGATAAAACAATGGTAATTGACCGGACAGGAAACAAGGCCAATGCAATTAAAGTTGCCGATGCATTGGGGGTTGATCACAAAAATATAATTGAACAAATAAATAATGATTATATTTTGGATGTTTCTTTAATTATAGGCAAAGATTTTAAACAACTTAAACCAAACAATTAATAAGAAGGATTAAATTTGGATTCAAAACAATTAGCAAACAACGTCGCGGATTTTATTTTTAACAAGAAAGGTTTTGATGTAAAAATTTTAGATTTGCGCCAGCTCACTGCAATGGCGGACTATTTCGTTATTTGCAGTGCGGATTCCGATACACAGGTTAAAGCTATAGCAGACGAAATTGATAAAAATCTGAAAGATGAAGGAATTAGATTGTGGCATAAAGAAGGCTATAAAGGATTAAATTGGGTTTTACTTGATTATGTAGATGTCGTTGTTCACATATTTAAAAAAGATGTAAGAACTTATTATAACCTGGAGAGACTTTGGGGAGATGCTCCTTCAGTTGATGTGGAGGATCCGGCTTTAGAATCGACCGGGAATAAAAATGTAAAAACATCTAAAGCCCATAAATAAGCAATTCAAAAAAATCATAATAACCGGAAATTATATTGAAAGAATATTTATACTCTATTTTTGAAAAAGCGTCTGAAAAACTTCCATATTTAAAGGATATTCCTTTCATATTTGATATTCCCAAAATTGAATCTCATGGCGATCTTTCTACAAATGCAGCAATTCTGTTAACAAAGCAGTTGAGTAAAAACCCAAGACAAATTGCTGAAGAAATTATTTCAAATTTGGAGTTCGATACCAATATAATTTCAAAAACCGAAATTGCAGGCCCGGGATTTATAAATTTCTTTTTCACCCCTGTTTTTATAGTGGGAATAATTAAACAGGTTTTAAATGAAGGTGATAATTACGGGAAGTCGAATAAATATTCCGGCAAAAATGCAAATGTTGAATTTGTATCTGCAAATCCAACAGGACCTTTAACAGTCGGGCATGGCAGGAATGCCGTAGTTGGCGATACAGTTGCAAATCTTCTTGAATGGATTGGTTATAAAGTAGATAGAGAATATTATTTTAACAATGCCGGAAGGCAGATGAGGGTTCTCGGTGATTCAGTCCGTTTAAGATATTTGGAATTCTGCGGAGAAACTGTTGATTTTCCTGAAGACTATTATCAAGGTGAATATATAAAGGAGATTGCAAAGAATTTATTTAATAAACATGGTGAAAAACTAAAAGATGAATTGCCGGAAGGAATTTTTAAGAAAACCGCTGAAAAAGAAATTTTTAATGAAATAAAAAATACACTGCAAAGAATAAATATTCAGCATAATATTTTTTTTAATGAAAACTCTCTTTATGAAGATGGCAAAATAAAATCTTTGCTTGAAACTTATAAAAAAGAAAATTTATCTTATGAAAAGGATGGAGCAGTTTGGTTAAAGCTTTCGGAAATTGGAAATGAATCTGACTCGTCGGAAGATAAACCTACCTCGCCGGAAGATAAACCTGCCTCGCCGG
>CAYUVK010000070.1:5563-9186 GCA_964448105.1 uncultured Ignavibacteriaceae bacterium | reverse complement strand
CCTCGCCGGAAGATAAACCTGCCTCGCCGGCAGGCGGGCAGGATAAAGTAATAGTCAAATCTACAGGAGAACCTACTTACCGCCTTCCCGATATTGCTTATCATTCTACAAAGTTTGATAGGGGATATGATTTAATTGTCGATTTATTCGGTTCCGATCATAATGCTACTTATCCCGATGTTTTAGCCGGGTTAAAAGTCCTTGGTTATAATACCGAAAAGGTGAAAGTGCTGATACACCAATTTGTCACAATTATGGAAAACGGGGAAGTAGTTAAAATGTCAACCCGTAAAGCAAATTATATTACTCTTGATCAGCTTATTGATGATGTAGGAAGTGACGTTGTAAGATATTTTTTTAATATGAGAAATATAACCACGCACATGAACTTTGATTTGACGCTGGCTAAAAAGCAGTCAGATGAAAACCCGGTTTTTTATTTACAGTATGCACATGCAAGGATATGTTCAATATTAAAAATGATCGAGAAAGAAAGCTTAAGTTCATCTACAGAAAATTTAAATTTATTAGCAACCGATGAAGAGCAGAAGTTATTGAAAAAGCTTCATGAGTTTAAAGAAGGAATTTTATTTAGTGCTGAAAATTTTGAAACAAACCGTGTTTGTAGTTATCTGGAAGAATTGGCAACTGCTTTTCACAAATTTTATACCTTCCATAGAGTTCTTGGTTCGGAGAAGAAATTGGCAGAAGCCCGTGTGGCTCTCGTCCAAGCCGTAAAAACAGTAATTAAAAACGGATTAACTATATTAGGTGTGAATGCACCTGAAAGAATGTAAGGTTAATCGGAAATGGTTTAATTGTGAGTCATATAGTAAGACAATTACACTAATGCTTATTAGTTAATTACCAGGTAAATATTTCGATAATTAAATTAATAATTTTAATCCAACTGATTATCGGAGAATGAAATGTCAAAGACAAAAACAAGGGATAAAAAGAACAAAGCAGGTTTATATAATTCTGATGAGAATAAAATAGTTAATGAAAAATTAAAGAAAAAATTCTATGAAAAGGAATTAGTTCAAATGCAAATAGAACTGGTAAAGCTGCAAGAGTGGATTAAAGAAAAAAAACTAAAAGTTGTTGTGATTTTTGAAGGACGTGATGCCGCCGGAAAAGGCGGGGTAATTAAGAGGATAACTCAAAGTTTGAATCCCAGAATTTGTAGAGTGGTTGCGTTGGGAACACCAACCGAACGTGAAAAAACGCAATGGTATTTTCAAAGATATGTAGCTCATTTACCTGCTGCAGGTGAAATGGTTCTCTTTGATAGAAGCTGGTACAACAGAGCTGGAGTCGAAAAAGTTATGGGTTTTTGTACTGAGGAAGAATATGAAGAATTTTTAAGATCGTGTCCAGAGTTTGAAAGAATGCTTGTTCGATCCGGGATAAAATTAATCAAGTACTATTTCTCGGTTAGTGATGAGGAACAGGAAAAAAGATTCCAAGTAAGAATACAGGACAGAACCAAACGCTGGAAATTAAGCCCAATGGATTTGGAATCCCGTTCAAAGTGGGTAGAATATTCAAAGGCTAAAGATGAAATGTTTGCCTACACAGATATTAAACAAGCTCCATGGTATGTTGTTAATGCGGATGATAAAAAGAAAGCCAGACTTAATTGCATTGCCCATCTATTAAGCTTGATTGAATATGAAGATTTAACACCGGAACCAATTAAACTCCCTCCCCGGCAAAAAAATGAAGGTTATATTAGACCACCTATTTCTGATCAAACATTTATACCGGAGAAGTATTAATCATCCACACATTCAAATATGAATGCCTCATTCACTATCATTAAAAAGTTCCCGCACAGGCGTATAAATAACGTATACAGTATTTAAAAAATGCATTTCAATCTGCAATTTCAACCGAAGCAGTATAAATCCTATTTACTCCCGAATTCAACAGCGCTTTTCCACATTCTAAGATAGTATCTCATTAGAACCTTCGAGGTTAGCATGTTGTTTTCGATACATTAACTCGAAGGTTAGTGAAATCTTAATCCGCAATTGCAATTGAAGCAGCATAAATTCTGTTAGCTCCAGAATTCAATAATACCTTCCCGCATTCTGAAATTGTAGCTCCTGTAGTTATTACATCGTCGATCAGTAAAATATTTTTACCCCTGATTTTTTTATCATTTTTTAATCTAAAAGCTTCCTGAATATTTTTTTGTCTTTCTATTAGATTCATAGTTGTTTGGGATTGTGTGTATTTTTTTCGTTTTATTATTTTTGAACCTACCGGAATGTTTAATTCCTTTTTCAAGCCTTTGGCGATATAAAAAGACTGGTTGTATCCTCTTTCTGCTTTTTTTAATTGATGTAAAGGAACAGGTAATATCATATGGATATTCCAGCGTTGGATTTCATTTTTAATTTTTTTACCTAATTCCTGACCGAGATAAGTCCCGATTAAAAATCTTCCGTTGTATTTTAATGAATGAATTATATGCTGCAGCTCTTTATCTTTTTCAAATACATATAGTGAAGTAAATCCCGAAACGACTTCCTTGTTATCGAATTTTTTCTCAAATTCTGATTGAAGTCTTTTTTCATTTGTTTTTTGTATTTTGTTTAGGCAGGAATAGCAAACAAATCTATCGAAAGGCAGCAATTTTATTTTACATGAAGGGCAAAGTCTGGGAAGAAAAAAATCGAATATTTCTGTAATGAATTCCAAAATAAATTAAAAAATTTAATAATTGAAAATTCCCCAAATCTGGTTAAGAATAATATAATCCATCCTTGATGATTAAAATTCTATGAATCAATATAAGGAATATTTTAATTTTATTAATTCTTTAAATCTAAATTATCTTAAAAAAGAAAATCTTTAATTCTTTCAATTTTGTAATCTCTTTTACAACATTCCGGCTCGTTTTCTGAAAAACCATTCTAACGCAAATAAAAGGATTGCTATTACCATTAACCATTCATTCGACCAAAGTCTAATTTCACTTACACTGGTTTTTTCTTTTGATGCTTTTTTATTTAATTCTTTTATTAAGCTAAATAGTTTATGATAATTTGACGAATTATAGAATTTCCCGCCGGTTTCATTTGCTAATGAGTTTAAAAAATCATAATTCATTTGCGGATTTATCATTTCAATATCTACTTCACCAACATTAAATTTTCCTGCATCGGTTCCTAATTTATTTCCATCCTGGGTTGCTTCACCAGAATAATTATAATTTCCTGCTTTATTTATTTGTAAAGAACCTTCATACAATCCATTTCCAACAGCACTTAATATTAGATCATAATTCTCCTTTTCTCCATTAACTTTTACCTTTACTTCCGCATCGGAAACCGGGTTAAAAGTCTCATCATAAACCTGGCCTGTAAAATCAATATTTTCTCCTGTTGAATAATTCTTTTTCGAAGGTTTTATTGTTACCTGTTTCTGTTTCTCCGAAGTGTTTAACCATTTTACACTATTCAAAATAAAATTATCAAATAGATTTAAATTTTTATCGGCAGTCTGAAGTTTCCATTTCCAGATATCTTTTGCAAGAACTGCAATTGATCTTTTACTGCCTAATCTTCTTGTTATAATTAAAGGGGTATTAATAGGAACATTATTAATTTTTA
>CAYUVK010000070.1:0-5463 GCA_964448105.1 uncultured Ignavibacteriaceae bacterium | reverse complement strand
GGTTTACTTTTATTATGGATTGCGTTATAAATTTTATTTAAAAATTCATTTGAAGTTTCTTTAGTCGGGAAACCTATAAGAAAAAGTATTTGTGAACTGTCAATTAAAGCCTCTCTATTATTCTTTTCCAGGTAATTGTTTTGTCCAATTTGGGTAATAGAATTAACGGATAGGTTCTTATCTTCGGTTAAAGTATTTTTTATGAAAGAAAGATCCGGAGAAGGGGCGCCGCTGATAAGAAGCACTTTTATTTTATTGCTAAGTACATTTATATAAAATATTTTTTTATTGTTTGCCGTTGTAAATTCACCTTTTAAATTAGAAACATTAAGTGTTAATTTCTTTTCTCCGCCGTTTTGAGGGGTATAAGTAAAATTTATATTCTGTACACCATCTTGACTTAACTTAATGTTTCGTTGTTCAACAAGAATATCATTTTCATAAAAAGAAACATTAACATTTTGATTTCCAAAGCCATTATTTAAAATTGTTGCCTGGATTTTTGTGTGAGTTTGAGCATAAATATATTTGTTATATAAAACATTTTTAAGTTCAATATCTTTATGTCTCGTAGTATCGCCAACACCAATTGTAAAGACCGGGATGTTTAATTTTTCTGCCGTGTAAAGCGGATTAGTCCCATCCGTAATAACTCCGTCACTTACAATAATTACAGAAGAAATATTACTTTTGTCTCCTTTTACATCATTAAATATTTTTGAAAAATTCGTACTTCCTTCTGAAAAATTTATGTCGGACAAGCTGTCAGGGCTGACCTTTTTTACCTGGTTTCCAAATGAATATAATTTTGAATTAATGAATAAATTATTTGCACCAGCTTCTTTCAAAAAATTATCAATTGTTTCTTCTCTGTGTGTTCCATCCTTAATTTGAATAGACCTTGAATTATCAACAAAAATAAGGTTTATTGGTTCAAGGATAATCTTTTTTGTAAGAGTAAGAATTGGTTCAAATATTACAAAAAGCAATAAAAGAAGAGCTAATGTTCTTAATGTAACTAGAAAGATTTTCTTTGATGTGCTTATAACCGGGACAGTATATCTATAAACATAAACAGCATAAGCACCTAATAAAATTAGCGCTGCAAAAAAGAAGAGAGGACTAAAAGAAAAGGTAAGATTAATCTTTTCGAAATTAAACATTAAAAGGTTAAAGCTCCCTTCAATACAGTAACTGCCTGCCCTGAAATATATAATTCATTTTCAGCTTGATTATATCTTACTTTAACTCTGCCGCGCCTATTTAAAACATCTCCCTGTTCAAAAATCAAAGTAATCTCATTCCCCGCATTTTTTATTAGATTTAATTTTTTCAGTACAAGAAGAAAAGGTCCATTTGCAGAACCGGTTACAGGGTCTTCATCTATCCCATAATACGGAGCAAAAAAACGGCTGTGTGCAAAACTTTCTTCATCAACTGTTTCTAATGTAAATACTACTGCGCAGTTAAATTCATTTTTTGATTTTGTAATGTTCTTTAGAGCTCTAAAATCCGGTTGGAGATTGTGCAGAGATGATAAATCTTTTACATAAATATATAAATAACCGTTTCCAAGAATTATAAATGGAATATTTTTATCGAGTGAATTTTTATTAATATTCAGTGCTTGAATTATTTCTTTTTCATCTCCATCAAATTCTTTCATCGAAAAAATCGGTATCTGCATAAAGTAATACCCATCTTCTGCTTTACAGTTTAAGATACCTGAGCGAGTATCAAATTTTACAGTTGAATTATTTTTCAATAAATTCTTTTCCGTTAAAAAATGAAGTGAAGCAATTGTAGCATGTCCGCATAATTCTACTTCGGTTGCAGGTGTAAACCATCTTAAATTATAATCTGCCTTGTTTACCTTTGAAAGGAAAGCAGTTTCCGCCAGGTTCATTTCTTTGGCAATTTGCTGCATTTCTTTATCAGTTAAATTATCTCCGAATGTAATCCCGGCAGGATTTCCTTCAAAAGATTTATTTGTGAAAGCATCTATTTGATAAATCTCAATCTGTTTTCCCATTTAGAAGCCTTTCAATTTTCCATTTTTTCATTCTTTCGAAAGTGTTGTAATCCGTTAAATCAAAATGGATCGGTGTAATTGAAATATAATTTTTTCTTATTGCAGCCTGGTCGGTTTCGATTTCCGTATCAACTTCAAGAAGATTGCCGGTTAGCCAGTAATAATTTTTTCCATAGGGATCCGTCCGTTGTTCGTAAATATCATCCCATTTGGATTTTCCCTGCTTAGTTAAATGAATGCCAGTAACTTGTTCTTCTGGAACATCGGGAACATTCACATTTAATAAAGTCCCTGCAGGTAAATCTTTGTCAACAATTTCTAAAGCAAGTTTTTTTGCAACTTTTGCAGCAAGTGAAAATTCTTTCGCAGCATGGTTTGTTACGGAAATTGCAATCGATGGAATATCCATAATTGCCGCTTCTCTTGCAGCGGAAACAGTCCCTGAATAAATTATATTTATTGCAGTGTTGGAACCATGATTTATCCCGGATATAACCAGGTCCGGGGGTTCTTTCATAATATTTCTGACACCCATTTTAACACAATCTGCAGGAGTTCCTTCAACAGCATAGCCAAAAAATTTTCCATTTTTGTTATATTCCATCACACGTAAAGGTATCTGCATTGTAATTCCATGTCCCACAGCACTTTGTTCTTTTCGGGGAGCAACAACTGTTACTTCGGAAATTTCTTTAAGAGTTTCGGTTAAAACCCAAATTCCCGCGGAATCTATTCCGTCATCATTACAAACTAAAATTTTCAAAATATTCCTTATTTATAAATGAGCTACTAATATAATGTAATGACTTTATACTCTCAATTGATTTGATTAGTTGTTACTATATTTTACACTGTATGAAAAGTAAAATGATAAAATTAACAATATATTTTAATGTCATTTGTCTAATACCAAAAACAGACATTTTTTCTTAACTTGCAGTTCATTTTTATTTATGCATTAAAAGATGGTAATTATTAAGTCTTTAATATTAAGTCGATATGAAGAAATAATATTTGGGTTCAGTACTAAAATTTGTGTAGAAAGAAAACCACCCTTCTATTTCAATGTTTCTACTTCTGTCGGCGATGATGAAAAAATTGTACGAGAGAACAGAGAATTATTTTTTCAAGAACTTGGATTAAAATTAGAAAATGTGGCAATACAAAAGCAGGTTCATGGTGATAAAATTAATTATGTGACTAAAGGCGGTTTCTGCGGAGAAAGTGATGCATTAATAACCGATAAAAGAAATTTAGGTCTTGCAATAAGTACAGCCGACTGCACTCCGATCTTTATCTTTGATAAAAAAAATAAAGTAGTTGCCGCCGTTCATTCAGGATGGCGTGGAACTGAAAAAAAGATTTTATTAAGAGTATTAAATAAATTAAAAGAAGATTATAATTCTTCCCCCCAAGAATTAATAGGTTATATTGGTCCGTCAATCTGCCAAAAAAATTATGAAGTCGGAAAAGAAATAGCTGAAAAATTTGAACAAAAATATCTGATCCCTAAAGGAGATAAATATTTGCTCGATGTATCAGGAATAAATTATGATATTTTATTGAATTTCAGAATCCCAAAAGAAAACATCCAGCTTTCATCATACTGTACTTTTAAAATGAAATATCTTCTTCATTCTTATAGAAGAGATGGTTTGCATTCAGGCAGAGCCCTTGGAATTATAGCAATGAGATAGAAATGTTTTCAAACGGAATTAAAATAATTTTAGTTTATGCTTTAGCCTGTTTAATTTGGGGGTCTACGTGGATGGCCATTAAAACAAGTTTGGAATCCTTAACTCCGTTTTTATCTGCCGGGTTAAGGTTTGTTACTGCTTCAACTTTTATATTGCTCATTCTGAAAATCACTAAAATCGAAATTCAAAAGGATAAGCTTTCTATCCATCTCTATTTTTTAATGACTTTCTTTTCTTTTGTTTTTCCATTCGGTTTAGTTTATTGGGCGGAGCAATTTATCCCGTCAGGTTTGTCTTCGGTTCTTTTTGCAGTGAATCCTTTTTTTGTAGTTTTATTTTCATACTTTCTTATTTCTTCGGAAAGAATCGGATTTTTTAAGTTTACCGGGATCATACTTGGATTTTCAGGAATCCTTATAATTTTTTCCGATACTTTTAATTTGGATTTCTCTTCTTATACCTTGGGAATGTCTGCAATAATTTTAAGTGCAAGTCTGCAGGCAGTAAATTCTGTATTCATTAAAAAGTACGGGGCTCATCTTCACCCGGTAAGTATGAATTTTATTCCAATGTTATTTGGAGGAATTACCCTATCTGTTTTGGGATATTTTTTAGAAGATATGAGTAGAATTAAATTTGATTCAACTGCTGTATTTTCAGTTTTATACCTTGCAATTTTCGGCAGCATAGTTACATTTACTTCTTTTTACTGGTTATTAAAAAGAATAAGCGTGGTAATTCTTTCATTAATTGCATTTATTACTCCTGTCATAGCCTTGTTTTTAGGATGGATTTTCTTTTCGGAACAACTTTCATTTAGTCAATTAATGGGAAGTTTATTAGTTCTCTGTGGATTATTATGGGCTAACTTTGGTAATTTTATAAAACTAAATAAAATGAAAAGAAAAGTTACGGTTTAATAAAATTCATCTTATTTTAATGAACAGATTATGTTAAATATAATTAGAATTAAAAAAGCAACTTTTTACGGGTATCACGGAGTACTTTCCGAGGAACAGAGTGTCGGCGGGAAGTTTGAAGCTGATGTTGATATCTATACGGATTTTTCAAAGGCTGCAGAAAAAGATAGTCTGAATCAAACGGTCGATTATGAAAAAGTTTATAAATTTATGTATCAGCTTGCTCTAGGGCAGAAATATTACTTGATAGAAGCGCTTGCAGCAAAAATAGCAGATGAACTTTTAAAGAAATTTTCCCAAATTCAAAAAGTTGCCGTGAGAGTTCGGAAAAATAACCCTCCTCTTGGTGGTCTTGTTGATTGTGTTGAAGTTGAAGTTGTTAAAGAAAGAGATGAATTAAATAAATAAAGTTTACTATTTCATGAAGAAGGGTCTAATTGTATTTTTTATATGTTTTGGAAAATTGGAATAATGAAATTTTAGAGATTGTTTTTAAAAAAATTCACTATTCCATTGTTCCATTAGTTTTTTTATATGTCTGAAATTCAAAATTCAAATAAGTTAAACATTGCTTACATTGCTCTCGGTTCGAATAAAGGTGATAAGCTGGATTATTTAAGGAAAGCTGTAAATGAAATTGAAAAAGAAAATAATTGTGAAGTTATTTCAGTCTCTTCGGTTTATGAAACTAAACCTTTTGGAAATATTGAGCAGGAAAAATTTTATAATTGTGCAGCTGAAATAAAAACATCAAATTCTCTGTTGAATTTTTTACATCTATTAAAAAATATTGAACAGAAAATAGGTAGTACAA
>CAYUVK010000069.1:0-26111 GCA_964448105.1 uncultured Ignavibacteriaceae bacterium | reverse complement strand
TGCTTGTTAACCAGATTGAAGAAGGTTCGCCGCTCCCTAAGTATGGAGATATGCAGGGGAAGATTGCATATGATTTTGATGATAAAAACAGCTTATCTCTACTTGATGTATTCTCAGTTGATGAGATCTATCTTGATGCAGATAAAGCAATAAAAAATGATGCAAACATGTACGGCAAAACAAACGGAATAACCAATACAACGGGTGCTAACTGGCAGCATATCTGGAATGATAAAGGTTTTTCGAATACCTCAATTGCATATACTTATGTTAAGTATAATCTGGATTATGGTAAAACAGCAACACAGCAGCAGTTTTATAGAAATAATTCGAAGGAAAATATTTTACGATTTAGAAATTTAAATTACCTTAAACTGAACAACCGGAACAGCTTAGAATTCGGAACGGATCTATCGGGAATGTTTATAAAATATAACACACATTACGGAGAATACGAGGATCAGTATGGCGGTATCACGCCTCCTTTATATATTAATAATAAAATGAACGGATACAAATTAGGAGTTTTTGGCGTTCATCATATCAGTCTTTTAGAAAATTTAAAATTAGATTATGGAACAAGAATAGACTACTTTACATATAATCAAAACTTGAATGTCTCTCCAAGGGCATCTTTAACTTACCAGCTGAATCCCAAAACATCCTTTTCAGTCAGTGCCGGATTATATCACCAGGAGATCCCCAATAACATACTTGTACAAAGTGAAGATTTTAAATCCCTTAAAACACCTTCCGCTGTTCATTACATAGCGGGATTCAGTCATAAGCTGGGAAATGCAGCTCGTTTAAGTGTTGAAGTTTATTACAAAGATTATTTCAACTTCCCGATAAATCCTGCACAGCCGACAATGTTTTTGTTTGACCAGGTTCAGGTATTTGGAATTTTCTGGAGCAATGCTACCTTAAAAGATAATGGAAGAGCAAATGCAAAAGGAATTGAAGTAATCCTTCAGAAAAAATTAGCTGAGGATTTCTATGGATTGGTAAGCGGATCATTATCGAATTCAAGCTATAGAGATTACTCCGGCAGATGGCACAACAGGATCTATGATAACAGGTTCAATATTAACCTTGAAGGCGGCTACATTCCAAGCAATGATTGGGAATTTAAGATTAGATGGGTCTATGCCGGCGGAGCTCCTTATACTCCGTTTGATTATGAAGCTTCAAAGAAAGCGGGAGTAGGAATCTGGGATTTAAGCAAAACCAATTCACAAAGATTGCCTGATTACCATTCAATGAACATCAGGGTAGATAAAAGATTTTACTTCAGCAGCTCAAGCCTGCTGGTTTATTTAAGTGTGTGGAATGTTTACAACAGGAAAAACATTGCATTTTATTACTGGAATGAAGTGAAAAACGATATCGATTCTCAAACCCAGTGGAGCACATTGCCGGTAATCGGTGTTGAGTATGAGTTTTGAGTATAATAATTACCTGTCAGTCTGAGCTTGTCGAAGACTTACGGTCATACTTAGATAAACTCAGTATGACAGTTCATGCAACTTTTACGTTCCGGGTATCGTTCCTGTATTGAGCAGGAGTAATACCCGTAACCTTTTTAAAGGCAGAATAAAATGCCGATTTTGAATTGAAACCTGCTTCAAATCCTAAACCCAGGATACTGAATTTATTTTCTCGATCATTTCCAATTAGTCTTTTAATTTCTTCAACCCGGTACTTGTTTATATAATCATAAAAATTCTGGTTGAGCTTTGTATTTATGATCTCTGATAAATTGTGAGTAGTTAAATTTACCAAGGCCGCAAGATCGGAGAGATTCAGATCATTCTTTAAATATGGTTTTTCGTCTTCCATTATCTTATTTAATTTTTCAATTGCATTTACAGCAAATTGATCGGATAATCCCGATTTTTTATAAGATTCATTTTGTGTTTTTGTTTGGGGAATATCAGAAGCTATTAATATTACTTCCGGCTGCCGCAGGCTCCTATAACCGATTAAAAATATGAATACTGCCATACCGATATATATAAGAGTATTTGCCCTGAATTCTTCTCCGTAAAAGAAACTAATTGAATAAGAGAATAATACAATTGTCCAGATTGCAACTGTACCAATTACAAAATATGTAAGCCATCTCAGATTAATTCGATCAATATTCGAATATGAATCTTTAATTCTATTATTGAATTTTATTGTTTCCCTAACGGCGAGAGAAGTATAAATTACACCTGAGACAGGTATCAAATCACCTATTAGAGCAAAGTGCCATGGAACTGCACTATTAGGTATCATCAGGTTTTCATAGAATGATTGCGGCTGGAAATAAAAAAAGAACAGACCGTAAATATGTGTTAATACAAACGGGATATAATGAAGAAAATATACAGGCTTAAATACTTTTTCATTGCGAGTTAATAACAGAACATAAAGATATATATTCGGACCGTACAAGTATGGAAATGTATTGCTTATTGCCATTAGCTGCGGTACATTCATTATCTCACCGGTCACAAACAATACAATGGAAAGCAGATCAACTGCAAACAAAAGCATAGTAATTGCCAGGACCCTGTTTGCTATATGATTTTCCTTTTTACGAAATAGTACTATTGTAAGCTGCAGGGCTTGTGCAGCGCCGATAATTAAAATATATATTATTATTTGTTTGAACTGAAGCATAGAGAATAATTCAAATTTGAGATCTAATATATTTTTAGCGGGAGGTTATATTTTAATCATATTAAAAATAAAAAGCCAGAATCTATTAATTAGATTCTCAAAAATATAAGGAAAGGTAATCCAAACCTTTACAGAACCATGAGATTAGAACTGAACCATTTAAGGTATATAATTATAAATACTTTAGGAACAGGATATACCATTTCTTTACCAAAGTGATAATTAATTGAATTAATTATTTGAATTCCTTATTTTAATTTCATCTTCATGGGGATTTATAAAAATACATACCGAATTGAATCTGCAAGATTAAAAGAATGGGACTATTCAACTCCATGGTGGTATTATGTAACCATTTGTACAAAAGATATGAAATGCTGGTTCAGGGAAATTAAAAATAATAAGATGATATTAAATCGGTTGGGTGAGACGGTTTATAATTTTTGGATGAACATTCCAAGCCATTACAAAAAAATTGATATCGACTACTTTGTAATTATGCCTAATCACATTTATGGCATTATAATTATTTACGCCGTAGAGACGGGGCATGCCCCGTCTCTACAATCCACCGGACCAACGTTAGGAAATGTAATTGGCAGTTTTAAATCTGCTGCAGCAAAATGGGCTCATAAAAACAATTTTCAATCATTTTCTTGGCAGTCCAGATTTTACGATCATATCATAAGAAATGAAAACGATCTATTTAGGATTAGAAATTATATTCAGAATAATCCTTTGAAATGGGAGTTGGATGAATGTTATGGCATGTAACAAATATTAGAAATTTAGCAGTTAAATTATCTTCAAATCCATAAGACCTGAAAGAAAAATTCAATAATTTCGATTTGAGAATATTTTATGCTGTCTTCTGAACCCAGGATGTGCAGTATCCATTAGGGTTTATTGGACCTTTTACAACCTGGCAGGTACCGCATTTTGCTTCACCCTTAGGAGGAATAAAGTAATTGCATAAGTGGCATTTTTTATCTTCATGGGGGGAGTTTGCAACATATCTGTATAAGTCTCTTGTTTGCTTTTCTGATTCTGTAAGCCCGCTTAAATCACTGCAGGGACCCGAAGCTTGTTTAGCCGAACCGGGCTCATTCTTTTTACCGCAGCCTGCTAAAAAAGTAATTGCACCCAAACCTGTAAAGCTTAAAGCTGCCGCATGCTTAAAGAATTTTTTGCGATCTATTTTTTCCATAATATTATCCAAATAATTTATCGAAAATTTATATTAATTACTTTTTTTATGCAAACATGTTAATAAACTTATTCTCTGTAATTACAGAAGTGAATACGCTAAAGGTATTGAGATGTGTTAATTTAAATGTACTAGTTTATTTTTTCTTTGAGTAATGAATCCAAGACGTTCCTGAATTCATTAAAATCTATTACTAAATGCACATTTAATTCATTTAATATATCAAGATATGTATTCGCAACCCTACCACCTGCAACAATTGCAACGTCTTTATTTAATATATTTAATTTCTCTAATTCTTTTCTTAATTGAAGATCATTCGGGGGGTAAATTAAAGATAAAGCAATTACTTTTGCGTCAAGTTTTTCAGCGGCATTAATAAAATCTACCATTGGTAGATTTGGACCCAAATAAATTGTTTTCCATCCCGCAGAGGCGGCAACTGCTGCAGCTAATAGTGCACCGAATTCGTGATGTTGTCCCATTGGTGTGGCAAATAAAATTTTAGGTGCTGTATTCGGAATTTTGAAGTTCTCTCTTAAGTTTGATAAGAACCCGCCGATTATGGTAGATGCCATGTGTTCATTAACTACCCTGTATCCGCCTTCCTGCCAATTTTCACCTATCTTTTCTAGTAATGGAATTAACAATTTTTCAAAGAGAACCGGCTGGGATAAATTTACAGAAGCTTTTAAAAGCTCTCTTTCAAGTTTTTCCCCATTTAAGTTTTTGATTGCATCAAGACATATTTCCAGGTGATCTGAATATCCTTTATTATTGTTTAAAGTAGGATTTTCAATTTTATTATTTACTTTTTTTGCACCGACTAAACCTTTTAATGCATCAATACTCAAATCAGCAATATTTCCAATGCTATGCCCATTTTGTGTGGCCTCCCGTAGTAAATTGAGTTTTTCAATATCTTCTTCAGAATAGATTCTCCTATTTGTGTCGGTTCTTGAAGGCTCAACCGCATTATATCTTTTTTCCCAGGCTCGAATTACAAATTCACTTAATCCTGAAATTCTTGAAACAGCTTTAATCGAATATTTTTTTTCTGAATTCATTCAATTAAAATAATATTATGTCTAATATTTGTCAAGTATTTTATAAAATATATCCCTATTTTTATTACACCTTTTAGAATTTAAATCACATGATAATATAAATATTGTGCAATTTTTCACTGTTTTTTCAGCCCTCCAGTTTATAGCAACAAAAAATACTTGACAAAACTTAGACAATTTCATATATTTAATTAGACATTTATTAGACGCTTAATTAACAATCAAAAGGAGATACAATGAGAACAAAGAGAGCTATCTATATATTGTTTGGTTTACTTCTAATGCTTCAGTCTTTCTCTTTTGCGCAAACTGCCAGATTACAAGTAATCCATAATGCATCAGATGTTGCTGCCGATTCGGTAGATATTTACTTAAACGGAACTCTTTTACTGGATAATTTCAAATTTAGAACTGCAACTAATTTTATTGATGCACCAGCAGGTGTATTATTAAATATAGGTGTTGCACCTGCAAACGGCAGTTCGGTTAACGACACATTGAAAAATTTTCAAGCAACATTAACTGCCGGTGAAACATATGTTGTAATTGCTAATGGTGTCTTAGACCCCGGAATGTATGCTGCTAATCCTGATGGAAAAAGTACGGCATTTACTCTTTTAATTAAAGACATGGGGAAGGAGTCTGCTTCAAATTCTGAAAAAGTCGATTTCTTTGTTTTACATGGTTCGACAGATGCACCGACTGTTGATATTCTTGCACGGGGAGTTGGAAAGTTAGTTGATAATGCGGCTTATGGCGATATCACTTCTTATCTTGAAGTAGATCCTGCTACTTATTCATTAGATATTACACCCGGAGATGATAATAATACCGTTGTTACTTCCGTTCTAGCTGATTTAAATGGATTAGACGGATCTAGTGCAGTAGTTTTTGCTTCCGGATTTTTAGATCCTTCGAGTAATCAGAATGGAAATGCCTTTGGCGTTTTTGCTGCCTTGTCAAATGGAACAGTTGTTCAATTCCAGCCAAATGCGAGGCTGCAGGTAATTCACAATGCAGCAGAGGTTAATGCTAATCCGGTCGATATTTATTTAAACGGTAATTTATTATTAGACAATTTCGGATTTAGAAAAGCTACACCATTTATTAATGCACCTGCCGGAGTATTATTAAATATTGGTGTTGCACCTTCCAGCAGCTCTTCTGTAAATGATACTTTAAAGAATTTTCAAGTAACATTGAATGCCGGCGGAACTTACGTTGCATTTGCTAATGGTGTCTTAAATCCATCTAATTATTCAGCAAATCCGGATGGGAAAAGTACTGCGTTTACTTTATTTGTTAATGATATGGCAAGGGAATCTGCATATGATTCTGCTAAAGTTGACTTCTTCGTTTTACATGGTTCTACCGACGCTCCAACAGTTGATATTGTTGCTAGAGGAGTTGCCACACTAGTAGATAATGCCGCGTATGGTGATATAACAGATTATATTTCTGTTCCGCCTGCAGCCTATATTTTAGATATTACGCCGGGTGGTGATAATAACACAATTGTAACTTCTCTCAATGCAGATTTAAGCGGTCTTGCAGGTAAAACTGCAGCAGTATTTGCTTCCGGATTTCTCGATCCTTCAGCTAACCAGAATGGTGAACCATTCGGTGTCTTTGCTGCTTTAGCAAACGGGACAGTTGTGCAATTCGGAACATTAACTGATGTTAAAACAACAGAGATCACTGTTCCGAAAAATTATAATCTAAAACAAAATTACCCTAACCCTTTTAATCCTTCTACAAAGATTCAATTTTCTTTGCCGGTTAATCAGACGGTAACATTGAAGGTGTTTAATATGCTAGGCCAGGAAGTTGCAACACTGATAAATAAAGAGATGAATGCAGGAAATTATAACATCGATTTTATTGCGAATGATCTTTCAAGCGGTGTTTATTTATATCAATTAAAAACTGGCAATTTTATTCAAACTAAAAAAATGACATTACTTAAATAAACATTAAGAATTAATATTTAAAAATGAAAAGAGCTTTAATAATCGGGTCAGGTTTGGGTGGTTTGTCAACAGCTTTACGTTTGTCCTTTAACGGATACAAGGTAACAGTTATTGAAAAAGCTTCAACTCCCGGAGGCAGATTAAATATAATTGAATCTGACGGATTCAGGTTCGATATGGGTCCGAGCTTTATGAGCATGACTTATGAGATGGATGAATTATTTAACTCGGTTGGTATAAAAAATCCGGTTGAACTTGAAGAATTAGATCCGCTTTACCAGGTATTCTTTGAAGGAAAAGAAAGACCTCGTTTAATATGGAAATCACTTGATAAGTTGGAAAAAGAATTCAGTGACGTTGAACCTGACCTGGCCCGAAAAGCTCAAGCATATTTAAAAAGAGCGGGAGAATTTTTTCACGATACCGAAGATAAAGTTGTTAAATCTAATTTTAACAATAAGCTGGAATATATTTTAAGTTTAACAAGAATCCCGCTTAAACATATTCCATATCTCTATAAAACAATTTGGAACGAAGTTGAAAAGAATTTCAAATCCGAAGAGGTGAGAATTATTTTCTCCTTAGTTGCCTTCTTTTTGGGTGCTACACCATTTAAAACTCCTGCTATTTATTCGCTTCTTAATTATACGGAAATGAAGCATAACGGGTATTGGAAAGTCAAAGGCGGGATGTACAGGATAGTAGAAGAAATTGTAAAAATATTAAAAGAAAAAGGAGTTGAATTTGTTTTTAATACCGAAATAGTTGGAGTTGGAAACAGCAACGGAAAAATTTCGGAAATGATCGATCAAAATGGTAAAAGATGGATTGCAGATATATTCATTTCCAATTCCGATGCAGCTTCATTTAGGGGCCAAGTTCTTGGCAGAAAAAATTTTAATGAAGAAAAACTCGATAAAATGCACTGGACTTTAGCTCCATTCACAATCTATTTGGGAGTTCGTGGAAAGATTGACAAACTTATTCATCACAACTACTTCCTTGGAAATAATTTTCGCGGTTATGCAGATACAATTTTTACATCTTCGATTAGCCCTCAAAAACCATATTACTATGTAAATGTACTTTCCAAATCCGAGGAAAATTCTGCTCCCGAAGGATGCGAAAATTTATTCATTCTCTGTCCTGTTCCTGATTTAAGGTATAAAAAGGATTGGTCGGATAAGGAAATATTAACGGAAAATATAATCAAGGATTTATCAGCCAGAATCGGTTTTGATATCAAAAATAACATCATCACAAAAAAAATTTTAACTCCCAAAGATTGGGCAGATAATTTTAATCTTTATAAGGGGAGCGGGCTGGGTTTGGCTCATGATTTAAACCAGGTCGGGGCTTTTCGCCCATCAAATAAAGATGAAGTCTTTCCAAATTTATTCTATGTCGGTGCGTCAACTACACCGGGCACAGGGCTGCCTATGGTTATAATTAGTTCAAAATTAGTAACGGAAAGGATACTAAATGATTCAACTATATAATAAAACCAGCGCAGAAACTAGCAAAATAATTACCAAAATTTACAGTACATCTTTCAGCCTGGGAATTAAAGCTTTTCATAAACAATACCGTGAACCGATTTATAATATTTATGGATTTGTGAGAATTGCTGACGAAATAGTCGATACGTTTCACGGATATGATAAAAAATATCTCTTAAATAAATTTAAAAAAGATACTTTCGAAGCCATTGAAATGGGAATTTCAACAAATCCTATTTTACATTCTTTTCAGAAAACAGTTAGAGAATACAAAATAGAAATTGAATTGATTGACGCATTCTTAAAAAGTATGGAAATGGATCTTTCTATATCTTCACATGAAAAGCAAAGCTATGATGAATACGTAAACGGCTCCGCCGAAGTTGTCGGATTGATGTGCCTAAGAGTTTTTGTTCAAAATGATCCACCCCTTTTTAATGAGTTGAAACCCTACGCTAAAAAGCTTGGCTCCGCATTTCAGAAAGTAAATTTTTTACGCGATATAAAGGATGATATTGATGATCGCGGCAGAATTTATTTACCGGATGTACACCATGTTAATGAAATTACCGATTTCAATAAAATGCAGTTTGAAAAAGAGATTGAGGAAGAATTTAACGAAGCCTTTATCGGGATTATGAAACTTCCGATTGGTGTTCGTCTAGGTGTTTATTTAGCTTATATCTACTATAGAACTCTTTTTAAAAAACTGAAAGGGAAATCAATCGAAGAGATAAAGCTGGAAAGAATTAGAGTTTCAAACTTCAGTAAATTTAACCTATTTATTAAATCATTTTTTCAGATAAAAGTTTTTAAGGCAGGATTAAATAATTGATATCAAAAATACTAATTGGAACTTTAATTTTTTTAAGTTCCTCCAATAATATTTATTCGGCAGAATTGCCTAAAAATAATCTTGCAGAATTAAGAACACTGCTATTTAACAGCACCCAAAATGAAGATTCTTTAGACTCTCTTTTTGCACTTATATCAATCTTAAGTAAAAAAACCGATATAAATAATAATCCGCTTTTGCTTGCATACAGCGGGGTTGGAAAAGCTTTATTGGCTAAGTATTCATTTTTTCCATGGGATAAGCTGAGTTATGTCGATGACGGTCTTCAATTACTGGATAATGCCGTGAAGTTTGACAGTACTAATCTTGAAATAAGGTTTTTGCGATTCTCTGTTCTATCTAATATTCCTTCTTTTCTTGGATATTCTTCCGATGCAGATGCTGAGGCGGATGTGCTTTATAGAATGTTAAAATCTTCCAGCTATAACGAGGATGCGGAACTCATTAAAAATGTAGTTCAATTCCTAATTACCAGCGAGAGATTAGACAAAGACAAAGAAAAAGATTTAACCCTGATTTTTAATGTGGCTTTAGAGTAATGAGTTTATATCTAATGGTAAATATCGCTACAATTTTTTTCCCGTTTTTGCTTTCATTTGAGAAAAAACTGAAATTTTATAAAAAATGGTCGTTTGTATTTCTATCAATGGTTATAGTTGGAATTCCATTTTTAATTTGGGATGCTATTGCTGCTAGCAGGGGTGATTGGAGTTTTAATGCTGCTTATACTTTAAATATTAATATATTAGGATTACCTATCGAAGAAATTTTATTCTTCATAACAGTCCCGTATGCTATTCTATTTCTTTATGAAACTTATCTATTTTATATTCCGAAGAACAAATGGGAAATAGACTTCCGGTTTTTTATCATTCCTTTATTGTTGAGTGTTTTTACTGCTATTATTTTTTCAAATAAATATTATACATTGACTGTATTTTCATTTTTAAGTTTTCTTTTTATTCTTTTATTAATAACAAAACCGATTTTTTTACGGCAAAAATATTTTGGTGTATTTTTACTTTTTAGCTTTATTCCTTTTGGAATTGAAAATTATATCTTGACTTCGGTGCCGATTGTTACTTATAATGCGAGTTCAATTTGGGGAATAAGAATCACTGCTATTCCGCTTGAAGATTTTTTCTACTCTTTTACTCTTGTTACTCTATACATTTATTTCTATGAATTATCAAAGGAAAAATGGAAAAGAAAAACTGTGCAATAATTGGAAGCGGTTTAGGCGGATTAGCAGCAGCAATTCGATTGGCAAATCGAGGGTATAAGGTTTGTGTATTTGAAAAAAATTCTTTACCCGGCGGGAAAGCTTCACAGATAAAAGAAAAAGGGTTTCGTTTTGATACAGGTCCATCACTCTTAACTATGCCTTTTGTTCTTGAAGAGCTTTTTGAAGATGTTGGAGAAAAATTAGAAAACTATCTCGCATTAAGACCCTTGGATATAAACTGCAAATATTTTTATCCCGATGGCACAATTATAAACGCATATAATAACATTGATAAATTGATCAAAGAAATAACTTCCAAAACAAATGAGAAGGAAGAAAATCTTAAAAATCTTTTTAAATCATCTAAAGCAGTATATGATTTAACCGCTGCTCTATTTTTGTTTAATTCCCTCCTGGAACCCGGAAATATTATTAATAAGAAAACATTTGGAATATTAAAGCAAATAAACAAATTAGATTTATTCAACACTTTACACAGAGCAAATACTACTGTTTTAGAAGATAAAAGAGTCATCCAGTTGTTTGACAGATACGCTACATATAACGGCTCAAACCCATATTCCGCACCGGCAACTCTTAAAATCATACAGCATGTAGAGAACGGTTTGGGGGCTTACATTTGTGAAGAAGGAATCTATTCAATTACCGAAGCGCTTTATAAGC
This sequence comes from uncultured Ignavibacteriaceae bacterium, assembly GCA_964448105.1. Taxonomy (GTDB): domain Bacteria; phylum Bacteroidota; class Ignavibacteria; order Ignavibacteriales; family Ignavibacteriaceae; genus CAVQBP01. The sequence goes on along the minus strand of CAYUVK010000069.1, from coordinate 14,936 downwards.
TTGCATTAAAATTAGGAGTCGTATATCATTTTGACGCGAATGTTGAAAAGATACTTCATGAAAACAATAAAGTAACCGGACTTAAAACCAGTTCGGAGAAAATCAATTATGATATTATAATTTCTAATGCCGATATAAGTTTTACATATAAAAAATTACTGGAAGACAAAAGCTCTTTGAGTGCTAATATTTACAATCGGCTTGAACCATCCTCCTCTGCAATTGTTTATTATTGGGGAATAGAAGGGATTCATCCTAATCTCGAAATACACAATATTTTATTCTCCCGAAATTATAAGCAGGAGTTTAACGAAATCTTTCAAAAGAAAACCGTTCCTTTTGATCCGACAGTGTATATTTATATTTCAAGTAAATTCAAAACAGATGATGCTCCTCAAAATTTTGAAAATTGGTATGTAATGGTTAATGCACCGTACATTAACGGTCAAAATTGGGATTGGGAAGTTGATAAATCCAGAAAGATCATCGCCAGGAAAATAAACGAAGTGTTGGGAATTGATGTTTCAAGCAAAATTGTTTTTGAAAAAGTAATGTCTCCCCTGGATATCGAAAGAAAAACAAATTCGACTAAGGGAAGTATTTACGGGATCTCATCCAATTCAAAATTTTCTGCATTCCTTCGTCATCAAAATCGCTCAAAGAAATATAAAGGATTATATTTTACCGGAGGAAGCGCTCATCCAGGCGGAGGGATTCCATTGGTTTTACTTTCAGGTAAAATTACTGATCATTTAATTGCCAATCACGAAATGAATCCAAGATGATTAAAGCAAAAAATAATTATTGGGCAAGAATGCTTTTCGATTTTTATATCGCGAGGTTATTACAGAAAAACTTCTCCCATTTTTATTTACTAAATAACTTTCCGGTATTGGATTCAAACGATTCCATAATATTAACACCTAACCATTTTAGCTGGTGGGATGGTTTTTTTATTGATTGGATTTTGCAACATGAAACTAAGTATCAAATTAAACTTATGATGCTGCAGGAGCAGCTAAAACAATACTGGTTTTTTAAGTATGTTGGAGCCTTTTCAATTGAACCGGGTAATCCGGCATCAATAAAGGAAACAATAGATTATACACGCTCATTATTAAATAACGAAGGAAATGGAATAATAATCTACCCGCAGGGTAAACTTGAACCTTATGAAAAAAGACCAATGCAATTGAAAGAAGGAATTAAACTAATTTCAAAACAAAAGGACAATACAGCCATTATTCCGGTAGGTTTTAAGATTCATTATTCTGAAGAGAAAAATCCTTCTATTCTTTGCCGTTTTGGAGAACCATTATTGGCTAAAATTATTGTAAAAGACTTCTCTCTTTTCACAGAAGCATTTATCAACAATTTAAATCTAATAGATGCATCTGTTTGGAAATTAAATTTTGTTAAAGATTATTTTTCAAAATGATAATGAATATCATGGAAATATTATTTGGAGTACTGCTTTTCACTCATTTGATTCTATTAACCGTAATTGTTTATAACTATTTCACCGCTCCAAAGATCTACGGACAAAATTCGGTACTTAATCATGAACTAAAGATATCAATCCTTATCCCCGCCCGGAATGAAGAAAATAATATTGAAAATTGTTTGAGCAATATTTTTAAATCAACATATAAAAATTATGAGGTAAAAGTTCTTGATGATTTTTCGACTGATTCAACCCAGGACAAAATCAAAGCATTTCAAAACACACATAAGAATTTAGAGCTTATTAATAGTAAAGAATTACCTAATGGATGGACAGGTAAAAATTGGGCTTGCTATCAGCTAGCAGCAAAAGCGCAGGGAGAATATCTTCAATTTATTGATGCTGATGTTATAATTACTCCGGAAACTCTTCGCTTTGTACTATTTGAATTTCAAAAAAGAAAAGCAAAAATGCTTTCAGTTTTTCCAACTCAAAAAATTAAAAGTTGGGGTGAGTGGCTTATTGTTCCTTTAATGGACTGGCTATTGTTAACTTTTCTTCCACTCTATAAGGTTTATAAATCTTCAAACCCTTCTTTAGCTGCGGCCAATGGTCAATTCATTTTATTCGATAAACAAAGTTATTTTAATTTCGGCGGTCATGAAAAGATTAAAGACAAAATTGTAGAGGATATGGAATTTGTTAGAGGTTTCAAAAAGATGAGACTTAAAACCATCACATTTTTAGGAAATAATTTTGTTAACTGCAGGATGTACCGCAATTTTAATGAAGCTTTAAGAGGCTTTACTAAAAATTTTTACCCGGGATTTAATATAAACGGAACTGCTTTTTCATTAGTCATAATTGTTTTCATTTTTCTATTTATTTCTCCGTTCTTTTTGATTTTCTACAATACTCTATTTGCAATAATTATAACCATAATTTTTTTAGAAAGAAGTATTACTTCATTATTATCAGGTCAAAGTTTGTTAAAAAATATTATTCTCTTTCTGCCGCAGATGTTTATGCTGGCAACTATTGGTTTCAAATCTCTAATTGACAACAAAAGGAAAAAGATATTTTGGAAAGGCCGGAAAATAAGATAAAAAAAGTTTTAACTATCATTATTTATTTGTATTTCATGGCGGGGATTTTCTGGCACCTGCTTCCAATTACGAAGGAGATTGTTATTGGAATAACCCCTTATGGTTTATTCTTGTTTCCGGTTTTAATATTATACCTTGAACGGGATACAATAAACTTAAGAACTTTAATTTGGTTAATTATTGTTTATATTTTGACAATAATGGCTGAAATAATAGGGGTTAAAACAGGTTTGATTTTCGGAAGCTATTTCTATAAAGACATTTTGGGAATAAAAATATGGGGTGTACCTTTACTTATAGGGATAAACTGGATGATGATAATTTACGGGCTTTTTTCATTTACCGGGAATTATATTAAAATGAACTGGTTTGCTCAAAGCCTGCTAATAGGTTTTTTTGCTGTTTTATTTGATTTTGTCCTTGAACCGGTTGCTATAAAGCTAAATTACTGGGAATGGAATTCGGTTTCCATACCCCTTTCAAATTATATAAGCTGGTTTGTAATTTCATTTTTATTTGCGTTTGCAGGTTTTTATATGAATATAAAAAAAAGCAGTACTTTGGTAATCCATTATCTTTTTGCCCAGTTTTTATTTTTTGTAACATTAGACTTTTTTCTTAAGTCAATATGAATAATCAATAATAAAAATTAAGGACTATATTTCTATGTCAATTTTAAAGAACATACTAGTATTACTTATTGTCTTTTCTTTTATGGAGTTCGTTGCCTGGTGGACTCACAAATATATTATGCATGGAATTTTATGGAATTTACATAAAGACCATCATCACAAAAATAATGACAGTTTTTTTGAAAAAAATGATTTGTTTGCTTTAATATTCGCACTTCCCAGCATTCTATTTATAATAATCGGTATACAATCCGGTTTAGATAAAATTTATTTCTGGATTGGACTGGGTGTTGGTATTTATGGTGCAGTATATTTTTTAGCTCATGATATTTTTATACACCGGAGAATAAAACTGTTTCGAAATTCAAATAATAATTATTTAAATGCCATGCGCAGGGCACATAAGATCCACCATAAACATTTAACAAAAGAGGACGGCGAATTTTTCGGTTTTCTATGGCTTTCAAAAAAGAATAGAGAACAATTAATCTCTAGTAATATACTTAAAACAGGAAAATAATTTGTATATATTCAAACAGGAACAAATAATAAATCAGCAGCTGTCAAGACTTTTTCCCTTTTTTGAAAGGCCTGAAAATCTTTCGAAACTTACGACTAATTGGCTTAGCTTTAAAATAAAAACAGCATTTCCTTTAGATATGAAAGAGGGTGCTGAATTTGAATATAAGATTAAACTTTTAGGCATTCCAATGAGCTGGAAAACCCGGATAGTAAAATATTCACCCCGTTTTCCTTTACTGATGAACAACTCAAAGGTCCATATAAAAAATGGGTTCATACTCATACTTTTGCAGAGAAAGACGGTAAAGTTTTAATGAAAGATGAAGTGGAATATGATCTCTATGGCGGTTTTTTAAAACATATTATTCATAATATCTTTGTAAAACATTCCATCAGGAAAATATTTGAATTCAGAAACATAGCAATTGGAAAAGAATTTCATGAAATAATTTAATTTGAACAAAATTGTGCCGCTTGAAAATTTTTACTTTTTTACATGTTTATCATCCGTTAATTTTTTATTGAAAATTTTTAGTTCTTAGATTTAGTTAAATTAATTCTATGAATAATTTGGGGATATTAGAAAAAGGGGCAATCTATTCTAATTTTCCGCCGACCATATTAATATTTCTGATAAAGTATTATTCTTATATTTACTATATAAAATCAGTAAGGAGATGAATTATTTTGCAAATTGAAAATGAATTTCTAAAAATAGTCTCAATACGTTTTTCAAAAGCTTTTGATCGTATATATCATGGAATCGGTCAGCTAAATGATCAGCAAATATGGTATAGACCTTCAAGTAATTCCAACAGTATCGGAATAATTTTGCAGCATCTAGACGGAAATCTTAATCAATGGATCTGTTCAGCAATCGGGGGAGAAGTATTTAACCGGAACCGGGGGCAAGAATTTAAAGAGACAAAACACATTTCAAAAAAAGAGATTCTTATAAAATTATCTCTATTGAAAGAAAAAATAGATGGAATTATTTCACAAATACCTTCCGGTTCCCTGCTTTCATATCGACGAATCCAGGGATTTGATGAAACAGTGATGTCCGCTCTAATTATTGCATTAACACATTTGGAGCTGCATGCAGGTCAAATTATTTATATTACAAAATTAATTCTTGGCGATAATTATAAGGAGTCATGGAAACCATCTAACCCGGAACAGGGATTGAATAATTCGAATTAAACATACTAAAAGAAAGATAGATTTCTAAAATTACTTCTGGGATAGAGAAGAGTTATATATTTATTGATAAATGAAGGAAAATAAAATGGAAGATCAGGCAAAGAATGATTCTTTATTAAAAAATGTCAGAATAGTTCAAAAAGTATATGCGGCATTTGGTGAACATGATTTTGATGTAATATTGGCTACTCTTAGTCCCGATATTGAGTGGAGTGAACCAGTTAATCCGTTCAATCCCGCTGCAGGTACAAGGTATGGACATGCTGGATTTCTGGAATGGTTAAACATAGGTCGAGAATCCGAGGATATTCTAATTCTTGAGCCAAAAAAATTCTTTGCTGATAGCGATAGCGTTGCTGTAGTCGGCTATACAAAATGTCTAGCTAAAACAACAAATAAAAGTTATGAAACAGATTTTGTTCACTTATTTACCTTTAAGAATGAAAAAATTATCAGATTCCAGGAATTCTTTGATACATATGCTGCAGCAGAAGCTTTTCGAAATAAATAAAAGGTAAGAATACAGGAAATGAAAACTTTACTATTAATTATTATTCTCATTCACGCGTTAATACATCTTTTAGGATTTTTTAAAGCATTTCAAATTTTTGAAATTAATCAATTAAATCAACCAATTACCAAGTTTGCAGGAATATTTTGGCTGACAGCAGCAATCCTGTTTCTTCTCTCTTTTATTTTTCTTCTTCTACACAATCAAACTTGGTGGATTATTGCATTTACAGCAGTAGTGTTATCTCAAATAATGATCTTTCAAAGCCGGCCGGATGCTAAGTTTGGAACGATTGCAAATTTAATTATTCTTCTGCCTGTTATTGTATCTTTCCTGAATATACTTCCTTCAAGTTTTCAAAACCGTTACAAAGCAGAGGTTGAGAAAAGACTAAAAAATGCTTCTAATATTTCCGTACTTAGCGAACAGGACATACAATTACTTCCTAAACCAGTTAAGAATTATCTGCGTTATGTAGGAGCAGTAGGCAGACCAAAGATTCATAATTTCAGGGCAGTATTTAATGGTAATATGAAACGGTCAATGGAATCAGATTGGATGAAAATTGTTTCGCGGCAATATGATTTTTTTGATAACCCGGCCCGGATGTTCTATATAAAATCGCATCTGTTTGGAATCCCTTTTGACGGCTTGCACTTATACATAGGTAATATTGCAACTATGCAAATCAAAGTTGCTTCAATTTTTCAAGTAGCCGATGCAAAGGGAGATAAGATGAATAAGGGTGAAACTGTTACACTGTTTAATGATATTTGCCTTCTGGCACCCGCAACTTTAGTTGATAGTAATATCAAATGGGAGACTGTTGACTCTCTAACAGTTAAAGCAAAGTTCACAAATAAAACTAATACGATTTCGGCCACACTCTCTTTTAATAAGAATGGAGAATTAATAAATTTCATTTCAAATGACAGGTACCTTTCAACAGACGGAAAAACCTACACAAATTATCCATGGTCAACTCCCGTAAAAGATTACAAAAATTTTGACGGAAGGAAAGTTGCAGTTTATGGCGAGGCTATCTGGCATACTCCTAAAGGAGAGTATTCTTATGCAAGATTCAACCTTGAAGAGATAGATTATAACTGTACAAAATTCAAATATTAAATAATCTTATCAAATTTAAAGACTTATTTCCAAGATTCTGTAAGATGAAAAGCTGGAGAACGAAAAATGGTTATGAAATATTTCAAATCTTATCGGGACGGAGCAATTCATTTCTTATAACAACAAATTCATATAATATTTTAGTTGATACCGGGAAAGAGTTGGGATATAAAAGGCTTCAATCAAATATTAATTCTTTAAATTTATCAAACAGAAAATTACCTTTTTAATCTTAACGCATACTCATTTTGATCATTGCCGGAATGCCGCAAAAATTAAGGAGCAAGAAAACTGCAGGATTATGGTCAGCATAAAGGAAAAAGAATCAATAGAAAAAGGATTTACTAATTTACCTGGTGGAACTTTATTCATTACAAAACCGATTTCTATATTAGGCAAATTGATTGGTAAAAAAAGATTTGGATATAAGCCATTTACGGCTGATGTATTTGTAGAGGATAAACTTGATTTAATAAACTACAATTTAAACATAAAATTAATTAAAACAGAAGGGCACTCACCCGGTTCAATCAGCATAATTATTGATAACGAGATCGCAATTGCGGGAGAAGCAATGTTTGGAGTTTTCAAGAATTCAGTGCTCCCGCCGTATGCCGACAATCCTGCAGATATGATTAATAGCTGGAAAAAGCTTTTAAATACTGGCTGCAATATATTTCTGCCGGGTCATGGAAATGAAATAAAAAGAGAACTCTTGCAGAAAGAATATGATAAATATAAAGCAAGGTATATCAATACAAATATGAAATAAAATGCCGGCGGAAAATCCGGCATGATAAAAATAAATTCGAATTCCAGCAGATCGAAGTTTTTTTAAAAATTACCAGGCAAACCCGATATCGAATCTTAATGCTGGTGCAAAGCCATCATAATTATGAAATTCATGATAATCTTTGACTGAGCCAAAATAGTGATCAATCCCGATTCCTAAACCCATAGCAAATTGATCTCCGGGGAACCACTGCCAGCCTATAAGTGTGCCCACAGAAAACGGTTCACTTGAAAAGTCGCCGGAAGAAACGTGGTTAAACGAGATATTGGGCGCTATATAAAAACCTCTCATGTTATTTCCTTTAGGATATAACCTAACCTCTGCATTAAAACCTATCCCGGAAATGCCGGAAATAGTCGGAATTTGAAATCCGCCGCCAAAAATTACATTTTCCGAAAATTTATGGAAATAAGATAAGTTATAGAATAATAAAAACTTTAACGGGTTGACTACAATTAAATCATTTCTTCGAGTAATGTCTTCAATTTTTGATAATGACACGGAAGAAGTATAAGTCGTATCCCCGGTCTTTTCATCTACAGATATTTTCACTTCCGATGTTTTAGTTTGTGCTAATATTACTGCAGTGAAAATTACTATGACAATTAATATTGTATATAGAACTTTCATTAAAGCCCTCTTACTTTTTTTAATGGTATGGATATAAGTCAATTTTAATGCCGGGATATATTAGTAAAATAGTATTATCGGGCTGCGGAATTAAAGCTTTTTTTATTGGAAAGATTTTTCTAGGTAAAATTAATTGTACATTCCAGGATAGAATTGTAGACAAAATATTATAAGCTTTGCAATTTTATGAATTTATGCGTAATGATAAAATCTGTAACTAATTAAGAATAATATTAAATTTCGATTGCCAATTAAATAAGCTTTCTTATTTAGATAATTAAAGGGTACACTTACTAAAAAACTACAAACCGGGGGTACATAATGAAAAACTATTTCAAATTATTCAACCTGTTTTTTTTCATAACATTTATTTCCATTATTGTATTTGCCGCAAAGATAAAAGCTCAGGAAAACGAAACTGTCTCTCCCAGCCGGGATTCAATAATTAGTGCAGCAAAAGAGATAATTAGCAGCGTAAAATACTGCGCACTAATCACGATAGATTCAACCGGCAGGGCAAACATCAGAACAATGAATCCATTTCCGCCGGAAGATGATATGTCTATATGGATGGCTACCAACAGCCGTTCAAGGAAGTATAATGAAATTAAAAAGAATCCGAATGTAACACTTTACTATGCAAACCATAGCAAAGCTGACGGTTATGTGACTATAATCGGTAAAGCAGTGCTGGTCGATGACATGGCTGAAAAGCTTAAGAGGAAAAGAGACTACTGGGATCAATCCTTTCCGGATTGGAAATATCTTATCCTTATAAAAGTAGTCCCGGAAAGATTGGAAGTGATCAATTACAAGAGAAAGCTTTATAATTCAGATGTTACTTGGGATGTACCGTCTGTAGATTTTTAAATGAGATGAAATTAAAGCTAAAGGTAGAAGATCTAAAATAGACTACTTACTTTATAAAAATAAAAAAGGGAGCAGCAATACATCAATAATAACAGCAAATTTATTGTGGATTTAAGAAGATTTTTTGTCCAAGCGTAATCCCCAACAGACTGCTTACTCCCTATAAAATTTCTAAACAATTTTATAAAAATTGATCTTAAAAAGCAACAAAAATTTTAGAAAAACTTTTTACATTTTGTTTTTTTAAAAACTGGCTAACATTATAATCAAATTTTTTCTAAACATATTTTTAAAGAAATCTTAAAATATTTTTTTTATTTCACACCTCTAATAATATAATCATCAACCATTCTTAAAAGAAATTCAGGATCTTTATCCATATTATCAGCAGTTGTTACTACTACAACGTTTTTTTCAGGAATAATTATAATGTGTTGACCGGAAATTCCTATCGCAATGATCGCTTTAAGACCTGGTTTATCGTCTGATTTTCCAATCCACCATAAGTATCCATAATCAAATGTCTGATCGGTTTTGATCTTAGATGTTGTTGATTCATTAATCCATTTTTTAGAAATTATTTGCTTGTTATTCCACTTACCCTTATCTAAAACTAACTGTCCTATTTTCAACATATCTCTCGAACTTAACGCTAGTGATCCGGATATTAGAGGATAATCAGTATTTTTATAGTTACTCCAGTTGAATTTAGTAATTTGCAACGGATCAAAAAGATATTCTTTAGCAAAATCTTGTACAGTTTTTTTTGATGAATTTATGATTATACCGCTTAATAAGTCTGATTGAGGATTTCTATATTCAAATATTTGTCCTGGTGAGTGAGAGAATTTTTGTTCAAACGTAGTTTTTATTACATCATCGGAAATTTCATAAATTCTATCGTGAACATTCCTTTCCCAGTTTAAGCCAGTCGACATAGCGAGCAGGTGTTTTAATTCAACTTCGTTCCATTTCTTATCTACATTGTTTTTATAATCCGGGAAAAAATCTAAAACTTTTTCATCAACATTTTTAATATACCCTTTATCCATTGCTATGCCGATTAAAAGTGAACCAATACTCTTTGTACATGATTGCAAGCTGTTTAAATCATTTATATAAAATCCGTCAAAATATTTTTCAAAAACTAGTTTCCCATTTCTTGCAACTTAAACAGAATGGACTTTACCAAACCGTCCATAATTAATTGAGTCAATCATTTTTTGTAATAAAGTTGAATCTATTTCATTCTTAATAAGTGTCCCAATATCCCAACCATCATTACTCCCTTTGGGTTGTTCAAATAAGTTTGTCTCTTTAGTTAGATTATACAGTCCCGGGAATTCTATAACTAACTTTTCTTTAGAAATTTTCTTTAGATTAAATTCTCTCTCCGATCCATCTGCATATTTAAGTTTCCCAATAATCATTCGATTAACTGAATCGACTTTTCCTTCATAACGTACATTAACGAGTTTATTAGCTACAAAAGAAAGTGATTCTCCATTAAAATTAATATCAGATCCGGGTTCGGAACTAAACTTCATTCCGTTAAAATAGGAATGGAACCGGCATTCCAAACTTTCTTTTTCTTCGTTAAAATACAAAACAAACTTTTGATTGCCTGAAGCATCATTTATTTCATTTATCCAAAAACCAGGAAGAATGTTACTGTTGATAACCTTGCTGCCGCATCCGAGCTGTATAGTAAGGGACAAAAATAAAAGAATAAAATTCTTTTTCATTTTAATACTCCATAATTTGTCGTATGAATGTGTTAATTAGCAGGTTAATTCATCACTAATTTCTGACCACCTCCAAGGATCACCGTTGCGCCATCGTTCCATGGCACTATGTTCCATCGCCATTATAATTTCTTCCATCGATTTACCTCTTTCTTTGATTGTATCCTTTGGTAATAAGTAAAGAGAATTCGAAAACAAAAATTATAAATGGTTAGAAGTAAAATTTTGTAATAGCTCATAATTTAACTCCTTTAATAAATCAGACTTCAAGGGTTATAAATACGCTTCCCTTACCGGGGAGAATATTTCAATAACAACACAATCATCAATTACATCAACGCCATGTTCCTCACCTCCAGTGATGTTCCAACTATCGCCAGATTTTACTGGTATTGTTTTATCTTTTAATATGAAATTCATCTTACCCGAAACCAAATAACCGGTTTGCTCATGTGGATGTGAATGCATTGGAATTTTGCTTCCTTTGTCCAGTTTAAATTCATGCAATGAAGTACTGGACCCGTAAACCAAAGTTTTAAAATGAATACCGTCCAATAGTGTTTTGTAACCGGTACTATCTTTTTTGTAAAACATTTTTACCTCCGTTGATCAATTAAAAGTGATATCACGATATTCTTTTCGTTAAAAAGGATCCGACTTATCTTATTGCAACTTTAGTATCAACTCTTCCCAAAAGACAAATAAAAATTCAATCACATTTTTTTTCACAGTCGTTTTAAGTGTCCTCTCATTTAAATGTATGGCAAATGATCAGCAATAAGCTTTCGATGGATGTCAGGTCTACCGGAGCACTCCATTTCCCCAACAAAATAGGTTTCTCCATAATCTGATGTCATTTGTTTAAATAAAGTTATTTGATGACTTGCGTTGATTTAAACAAAGTGTGGGTAGATTAAATAATAAAATAAAACGCTATGTATTAAAGATGTTTCACCTATAATTCAAATTAAGTATTTGTTATTTAAGAATATTATTCTCATGTGGTTTCTTTTCTATCTTTTTTTCAACTTTTTGAAGATTAATGGTATATGTAACAATCCGTTCAGAATCGGGATTTAGAGTTTTATTCTCGAGATCAATAGCTATTTCGTAATATTTTTTTGCTTCTTCAAGATTGCCATATAAATAGTTAAATCGTCCTAGCAGGAAATAAGCAAATGATGATTCAGGAAAAGCATCTACATACTGTTTAGCAACTCCTATTGCAGCCTTAGTTGAGACCTGGTTATAAACATAATATGCTAGATTAGAATATGCGACTTCCGGTACATCGATTGTGTATCCGTATTCTTTGGAAAGATTTTTATAAAATTTATTAATTGCCTCAATGCCGCCTTCCAATAGATCTCCAGGCATTTGCCAATCGGAATAAAGTAATTGCAATCCTTCATACAGTGCCTTATAAGTTACATAATTATGACCTTCATTAGGAATTTCAACCGATTTAAAGAATCTGTCATTTCCAAATTCTTTTTCCATTATAGATATAAAACCATCCCTGACTGAGCGTCCTATATCTCCTCCTTCAAGAGAACCAACTGTTGCGACAATTTTTTTCTCAGGTATTTTTTTCTTTTCAATATTAGATCTGGTCTTTTTTACATAAAGATCTCCATCCCACCACAAGCTGGGGCTAATAGCAAGGTACGCTGAATAATAATCCGGATGTTCCAAAAAAAGTATAAACAGCAAACAATCCACCCAGCGACCAACCCGTTAAAATTCTGTATGGCTGTGTTCTGTAATTCGATTCAATGTACGGGAAAAGTTCCGATTTAAGATACTCGAGAAACTTCTCTGCCTTTCCGCTTGTTGGAAACTCAAGCCCACCTTTTTGTTTTGGTGCATAAGTTGGTGTATAATCTCTATTCCTATCAATGTTAACAATTCCTACAACAATCATTTGCGAAATTGGCTGGTTTCTGATATATCCGAGTTCGGATAAATATTGAACTGCGGAAGTGGCCTGCAAAAAAAAGAATTCACCATCCAGCAAATACAGCACCGGATATTTTTGTTTAAATTTATTATAATCTGCAGGTAACTTGATAAGAATTTTACGATCTTCATCCAACACTTTTGAATGAAATTCAACTTTATTACCAACTATTATTTTCTCTATCTTCACCTGTGCATAACACAATAGTTGTATAGTAAGAAAAATCACTAAAAAAATAATTTTATACATTTTAGTCCACTATTATTTATTTTAAAAAATTAATTCTATATCAGCTTCGGCTAAAAGTGCAGTAACATATTTTAGTCATAGCCAATATCATTTTACATAATAAGGACAGACATTTTTCTCAAAACGCACTGCCCTAACTTTTTGATCTGAAAATGTACAGACGCTTTCCCCTGTTTCTTTGTAATTCATTTTTCTATAAAAGTCTCCATTGTAAATTGGAATTATTGTATCTAAAAATATTTTCTTTACCTCTTTCCAGTTTGCTTTAATCCATTCTTCAACAAATTCCATCGTTCTTTTTCCATATCCTTTGCCAAGCTTGTTCAATTTAAAATATATGAGCGGTATTTCGGCTGTTTCTGTATCTATTCTCTTTGCCGTTACAAATCCAACTTTTTCTCCTGAATCTTCAGCTATAAAGATTTTCATACTGTTAGAAAAATTAATATAGTCTTGCGGCATATATGCATTTACACATAATGTAACTATTTCTGGACCAAGCTCGTTAAAAAACTTTTCTATGAATGCTGCACTTCTTGTTTTAAAACAAAATTCAGCATCCTCATTACTAAATTCTCTGAACTTCATTTTCACCTTTTAGAGACCTTATTGATAAACATAATTTCTACTTTAAAAAATTTAGAATACTTACCTGAAATTTAAAATTGACGACAATTTAACTAGTAACTTTTTACATTGCAGATTATTAATGGATAGATAATTTTGATTATTTTAATTTATATGAATTAGTTTTTTGTTTCTAGTAATTCTTCTATCCTATTCACTTCTTCTCTCGATTGTTCAGGTATCCAATATCTATTGTAGTAGTCCAAAACCCTGGAATAACAATCCTTCGATTTCGTCACATCGCCGATTTCAGTATAAATAGCGGCAAGTTGCTCATAACAGTACATCTGCTTACTCTCGTTGGTTATCCGTGTATCAAGAGATTTTTTGAAGTAATTTATCGCTTCTTCATAATTCTTCTGATACATATAGAAAAATCCCATGTTTGAGTATGAAGATAGGAAATCCGGATACTTCTCGATTTGCCTGTTTATGATCTCTTTGACCTTTTCATACTTACCTAAGTTGTACCAAGCCCAGCATGAATTATGTAGCGTCCAGAAGTTCTCCACTGATAATTGTTCGATCTCATATACCATTTGCTGCAATTCATCTTTGTTTTCCCAATCAATGTTGTTCCAACGCTTCTCAAGCTTCATATATTCAATTACATCGGGATCATGTAATCTGTCATCCTCATTCTTATAGATTGAAACCTCTTCAGTTTTGTAGTTGTACTTCAACCACCTATAAAAACTACCATACGTAGTGCCGTAAGCGAAGTAGACCGTACAGTTTGCAGGATCAAGAACCACCGATGAGCCCGTTTGGTTATTGTTTATATTGCCTCCTTTAAATGGAGGTATCTTTCCCGTATAACTGTAAAAGTCAGTGTTTGACAATAGATTAATCGCGTCATCAACAGAGAATTCTCCATCATTGGATAATATATTCTCGTAAGTATATGCTCTGGAACTGTTAAACCAATCCATGTCAAAAATGGAATTGTATTCCTTCCTCATGGATTGGGATACGCATCTGTTAGTTGCATAGATGTAACCATTCTTCGAATCAGTTCTAACGGATTTTTCGTCCACGATGTCATATGCTGCTCCTGTTCCATCTTCCAAACTGCCTATCATTGTTACAAACCTATCGACATTCTTTGATATTTTGTCAACATCCTTCAGATTCCGGCATTCTTCCAATATACTGTTGAACATCAACATTGAACCTTTACCATCAAATGGATTAGATGTTGCCTGACTCCATGAAAGTGTCAGTCCATATTCGTTTATTCCGGTTACCGTAAAGGGCGTTCCGATAATTCCGATATCTATATAACTGTACTTACCGTCTTTGCAATAGCGGGCTATCAAAGGATATTTACATGTAAAATCAAGTGCTTCAATATGATCAGCATTTCGACCGTGAATGATGCTGCCGTTGACATTCTTTATAAACGAAGAACGAGGGAGCCAATCAGCACATGTTGCCATGAGTAGATCGTTCAACGGAATGCCCGAACCTTCGGACATGCCCTCGAGCTGAGTAAGATAATCTTCTGGAATCCTTT
>CAYUVK010000068.1:0-26278 GCA_964448105.1 uncultured Ignavibacteriaceae bacterium | reverse complement strand
ATTTGCAGTATTATTTGCCGTTCCGATTGCAGCATTCGGTGCAATTATAGCCCTTACTTTTTTGCCTCATCTCAGCAATAATGTTTATGCGCAGATCGGATTGGTAGCATTAATTGGACTTGCTGCAAAGAATGCAATACTTATTGTAGAATTTGCCAAAACAAGGGTAGACAGCGGTATGCCTTTACTCGCTGCAACCATAAACGCAGTAAAACTCCGTTTACGTCCCATTATAATGACATCAATGGCTTTTATTTTTGGTGTATCCCCATTAATCTTTGCTAGTGGTGCTGGTGCTCAGGCAAGGCAGACTATTGGATGGACAGTTATAGGCGGGATGCTTGCTGCTACAATGCTTGCCATCTTTATAGTTCCTGTGTTATTTGTAACTATAACCAGAATCGCTTATGGCAAGAAGAAATTAGAAGAATTGGAAAGAAAAGGGATGCAAGATGAAAATGTAATACAAGATTCAAATTAGGTAATATATATCCTATATTTACCTTCTATAAAACGAACTTCAAAAAAGTTGTCGTTTTTTTAAATTTCAAAACAAGGAAATCACTATGAAAATTATATTGGAATTGCTTCTAGTTCCCCTCTTATTTCTTTGGGTAATTGGCTGCGGTAAAAAATCAAAAGCTAATATTCCCATTACTTCAAAAGATACAGTTGTTACTAATTATTTTGGTATATCAGTAGCTGATCCGTACCGATGGCTCGAATTAGGAACTTCACAAAAAGTTAAAAAATGGATTAATGAACAAAATGCTTATTCTGACAAAATATTATCCAGTTTCCCGGAGGAAAAATCAATTGAAAAAAGGATAAAAAAATTGGCAGCTACTTCTGCGGTACAATTTTCTCCTAAACTAATAAACGGTAAACTCTTTTTTATGCAGCTTACCCCTCCTCAGGCTCAATCTTTAATAGCTTATAAAAATTGGCCTGATGGAAAAACAAATGTATTAATTGATCCGAATAAAGAAGGAAAAAACATTGCCATAACCGGATTTTGGCCATCTCCAAGAGGTACATATCTGGCATATGGAACTGCTGTTGGTGGAAATGAAGCAACTACAATTCATATATTAAATATTAAAACCGGTAAAGATTTGCCGGGCACCTTAACTAAAGCCGGCGGGGGTGCAACTCCACCAGGTATGGTATGGGATACAAATGAAAAAGGATTAACGTATGTAAGGTTGCCAATGCCGGGAACAGTTCCAGAATCCGAATCGCAATTTTATGCTGCTCTTTTTCACCATATTCTTAATAATCCTCAAAAGGAGGATAAGTTAGTTTTTGGTAAGGATTTATCCAAAGTTGCCGAGTATACTTTTATACCTTCTGATGATGGAAAACAGGCTGCAATGTTTGTTCATTTTGGTGATGGAAATCCTGATTATGTTTATGTTAGAAAAGGAGTGGAAGAATGGAAGCAGGTTTTGGATACAAGTGCAAATGTTCGTGTTGCTTCCGAAATAAATGCAGGTGCCACCTGGCAGGGAGATAATCTGCTTGTCATTTCTTATGAAGATGCACCAAGTGGAAAACTATTATTGATTATGCCTAATGGTAAATCAACGGCTTTAGTAAATGAAGAAGATTGGGCATTAAATTCAATTGCTGTAGTTAAAGGAGGATTTTTACTGGTTAAGGTAAAAGGACCGGATTGGAAGGTAGATCAATATAATAACCAGGCTAAAATGCTTAGAACTGTAATTCTGCCTAAAACAGGAATCGGAATTAGAACAATTGCATCATCATCAGAAACTAACCAGGCTATGATTAGTTATTCCGGGTGGATCATTCCCGATACATGGGCTCAATACAACACAGATAACGGCGATATAAAAACAGTTTTTGAAGTTAAACCTGCAGCGGATTATTCAAATGTAAAGTTTAATGTAATTGATGCAATTTCAAAAGACGGCACAAAAATCCCTGTAACCATTTTATCTATGAATAATGTTACGCCTAACGGGAAACGTCCAACTATCGTTTATGGATATGGTGGATTTGGAATTCCTACGGGACCACATTTTATCGGATCTTATTTAGCCTGGCTTGAAAACGGCGGAGTATTTGCTTATGCAAATATCCGTGGAGGAGGTGAATTCGGGGAAGGATGGCATGAAGCAGGTATGCTAGATAAAAAACAAAATGTTTTTGATGATATGTATGCTGCTGCCGAATCACTGGTAAAAAATAGCTGGACTGATTCACAACATTTAGGTATCATGGGAGGTTCGAATGGTGGATTGTTGATGGGAGCAGTACTCACACAACATCCGGAAGCATTTAAAGCAGTTGTCAGTTTTGTCGGAATTTATGATATGCTCCGCGCTGAATTATTCCCTAATGGGCAGTATAATATAAGTGAATATGGTACTTCTACCAGAGATGCTGATTTTAAATGGCTCTATGCCTATTCACCTTACCATAATATCAAACCTAATACTGTTTATCCAGCAGTTTTATTGGAAACAGGCATTAATGATCCGCGAGTTGCTTCTTGGCAATCACGGAAATTTGCTGCGGCTCTACAAAATGCAAATAAATCCGAAAATCCGATTATATTATTAACAAGGATGAATGAAGGTCATGGTGTAACTTCGTCGTTTAGTCAGCGTGTTGGAAATACTGCCGCAGCGATGACGTTCTTTGCTCACGAATTGGGATTAACGTTAAAGTAAATTTTTAGTTAATCAAACCCGGTTTCTTTAAGAGACCGGGTTTATATAAAAGATACAAACTATTTTTTAGTAAGACGCAACATTAAGACATCATGACCCGGGACTTCTGCGGATAAAGCTTTTCCTGTTGTTCCAATATCTTTCTTAGTCCATAAATCTTTAAGATTATATGTTACTTTATTAAATTGAGTAATTCTGCCGGATACATCATCTGCAACATTTTCATTTTCCCAATTGAATGAGACTTTCTGTGGTTTTATACTTCTATTTAAAAAACAGATTGCCCAATCCCCTTTTTCAAGAGGTTTAAACCAAACTTCAACACTATCATTACTAGAATATTTAAACCCTTGAATACCAAGTGAATCCTGATCAACCGCAATTACATCCTTATTGGTAAGAATATCATGTGTTTCTTTAGACATGTTTCTTAGATCATTCCCCGCAATTAAAGGAGCGGCAAGCATACACCACATTGAGAAATGTGCTCTATCTTCATTGTTAGTCATTCCATTTCCAACTTCAAGCATATCCGGATCATTCCAATGTCCCGGGCCTGCATATTTTCTTAAGCCTTTTTGCATATCAAGGATATACATTACACCCCATTGTTTCCAGGTTCCATGATCTTTTATACAATCAAAACATGGGTAAATATCGCCTGTAGTTCTCCACAGATAACCGACATTTTTAGCCCAAAGCCAGGGTTTATTATTCCCCCACTCGCACAAGCTGAGAATAACTGGCCTTCCTGCACTATATAAAGCATTACTCATTGTTGTATAAGCTCCTTCTGCATTAAGGTCGTTAGTATTGCACCAATCATATTTCAGGTAATCTATTCCCCATTTTGCATAAGTTATTGCATCCTGGTATTCATGACCGCGGCTTGCAGGATAACCACCGCATGTTTTATCTCCTGCGTCGGAATAAAGACCAATCTTTAAACCTTTTGAATGGACATAATCGGCAAGTGCTTTCATACCAGAAGGAAATTTAACAGAATCAGGATGTATAAACCCGAGTTTATCGCGCCAGCCCTGCCAGCAGTCATCTATATTTATATATTGATAACCTGCATCTTTCATTCCGGAGGCAACCATAGCATCCGTAGCTTCACGGATTATTTTTTCATTTACATTGCAGGCAAATTTGTTCCAGCTGTTCCATCCCATTGGCGGTGTTAATGCAAGGCTATCGAACTTTTGAGCATATAAACTAATAGATGATATTGATAGAATACATAAAAATACCCACCCTATCAGTTTTTGATTAAATAAATTTGTTTTCATAACATGAACCTATTTAAATTTAAAATGAATTGAATAACTACAAGATTTCGAATTACAAATGGTGGATTTCGAATTGAATGGATATTAAAATTCTAGTATTCAATAATCCGAAATCCTATACAGTTAATTTAACCACGCGTTTTCAGTATTCTATCAATCATTTCATTTGATTTATCATTAATTATCTGCCGTTTTGGATCTGCTTCAAACCATTCTAATGTTCTTTTTATTCCCTGATTGAACGGAATTGTAGCACAATAATCAGGGACAAATGTTTTTATTTTTGTGTTATCAAAAATTACGCTGTATGATTTATCACCAAGTAAAGATCCTCTTAAAGAGTTATCACACTTAACAATAAAATCGGAAGAAATATGAACTATATTGGCTTCAACTCCTATAGCTTCAGCCAATGCCGTATAAATTTGTTCCCATGTTAGGATTTCATCCGATGTAATATGGAAAGAGTGTCCAATGGCTTGCTGATGGCCAATTAAACCCACAAAACCTTTTGCAAAATCTTCTGCATGTGTCACAATCCAAAGAGAAGAGCCATCACCATGAACAATTATTTCTTTTCCTTTTTTTATTCTGTCTACAATTGTGTATTCAGTCCATCCTCCCATTATAACCGGAAGAACTGTATCATATGTTAAAGAAGGCCGAACAATTGTTATTGGAAAATTTTTGTTTTGATATTCATGGTTTAATCTTTCTTCACATAATATTTTATTTTGTGAATAATCCCAGAAAGGGTTATATAATGGGGTTGATTCGGTAATAACCGGGTGGGACGGTGGTTTTTGATATGCAGATGCAGAGCTTATAAAAATATACTGTTTGGTCTTACCTTGAAATAACTTAATATCTCTTTCAATATCATTTACATTGAAAACTATCCAGTTAACTACAGCATCCCAGCTATGCCCCTTAAGAAGCTCAGCGATCTGATCCGGTTTCGATATATCTCCATTAATAATTTTAGCGCCAGCAATTTCCAATTTCCTGGTCCTGCGATTTAATAAATATAAGTCGATTCCTTTCTCAATACACAGTCTGCTGACAGATGTGCTAATGTTTCCGGTACCTCCAATAAATAATACTTTCAAAATATTCTCCTTTCACGATATGTAAAGTCAAAAGAAATAAGTCAAAATTCAGAAAAGACAACAATAAATTATTTACTCTTTAAAATAGAAAAACGAGTTTTAAATTTCCGGAAATTCTTTCTAGAATATTTAAAATTGAAAATTTTATTTTAATCAAGTTGTGTTAGAAATATCTTAATTTTGAAGTGAATTAAAAATCATTTTGATGCTATTAAAGTTAATTTAACAATTTGATTAATACAATTTGATTTATAAAAACAATTTCTGAATATTAAGGGACTTATTTTATTAATAAAGTAATTTAAGAATAAATTGTTAAAAAAATTTAATCAATCTCTATCTGAAGGCATTCTTTTTACCGATCAATATGAACTTATAATGGCACAGCTCTACTTTAAACAAGGGTTGCATGAAAAGAAAGCTCAATTTGATCATTATTTTAGAACCTACCCGGACTATGGAACACATAAAGCAGGTTACTGTATTAATGCCGGTCTTGAATGGTTAATTGACTGGATGCAAAATTCAACTTTTTCAGATAAAGAAATTGAAATACTAAAAAATCAAAAAACCGGCAGCGGGAAAAATGTTTTTCATGAAGATTTTCTTAATTGGCTTAAAGAAAACGGGAACTTTTCAAGTTTATCACTTAAGGCAATCCCTGAGGGAAGAACTGTTCATCCGAATACACCTTTAACAGTTGTTCAGGGGCCTATTGCAATAGTCCAAATCCTTGAAACTGCATTGTTAAATCAGCTTAACTACCAAGTTCTAATAGCTACAAAAGCATGTAGAATAAAAGAAATGAGCAGGGGCGGACTCTTAATTGATTTCGGAGCAAGGAGAGGGCAGGACCGCGGAGCAAATGCCGGCGTACGCGGTGCTTTAATTGGCGGTGCTGATTTTTCATCCAATGTGGGAATTTCTCATATATTAGGTTACCCTCCCAAAGGAACTCATGCGCACAGCATGGTTCAGTTGTTTTTAACTTTAGGTATGAGTGAATATGATGCTTTTCAGGCATTTGCTGATCTATACCCTGAAAATTGTATTCTTTTGGTAGATACAATTGATACTTTGGAAAGCGGTATTCCAAATGCAATTAAAGTTTTTGAAAATATGAAGAAGAAGGGTCAAAAACCTACGGCAATAAGATTGGATTCAGGGGATCTTGCATACTTAAGTATTCAAGCTGCAAAGATGTTAAATTCAGCAGGCTTTGGTGACGTTGGAATTGTACTCTCAAACGAATTGGATGAAATGAACATTTGGCAAATAATTACCCAAATTACAGAAGAAGCACCGAGAAATGGGATCGAGGCTGATAATCTTATATCAAGATTAACTTATGGAGTAGGAACAAGATTGATTACTTCAGCTGGCGATGCATCATTGGGTGGTGTTTACAAATTAGTTGCTGTTGAAGAAAATAATAATTGGAAACCGGCAATAAAAATTTCAGAATCGATTGAGAAAATTCCAAATCCCGGCAATAAAAAAGCCTGGCGAATTTATGATAAAAAAAATAAAGCAACTGCTGATTTATTAACACTTGATGATGAAGATCCCTTAAAAGAAGACAAAATTATTCTTCATCATCCGTATGATCAAAGTAAATTTAGAATAATGAGAAGAGATCAAATTTCTGTAATTGAAAACCTACTAGTTGATATTCTACAGGACGGAAAATTGGTATATGAATTCCCCTCAATAGATAATTTAAGAGAAAAAAGAAAAGACGATCTTAGCAAGCTCGATTCGGGAGTTAAAAGATTAATTAATCCGCACCGCTATCATGTTTCAATTTCCGAAAGACTCTGGGAAGTAAAGCAGGAACTTATTTCCAATGCAAAGCCAAAATAAATTTCTTAAACATTTCAAATTATAACTCTCCATATTCAAAATCACAAAATAGATTAAAAGGGTTCAATCACTTGATTGTTTAGAAATATTTATTTAAGTTTTCGACCGTTCAAGTAAAATAGTCGAGAAATAGATGAATGAAAAAACGAAAGAAAAAGCAATAATTGAAGCAGCAAGGAATAGATTTGCTCATTTTGGCTTTTCAAAAGTAACAATGGAAGAAATAGCTTCTGATGTTGAATTGGGGAAAGCATCCCTTTATTATTATTTCCCAACCAAGGAAGATCTTTTTAGAGCAGTTATTTCCCTGGAGCAAGATCAACTAAAGGAAAACATCGAACAAATACTTCAAAAAACAAATCCTGCTTCTCAAAAGCTTACGGAATATGTTGAATTAAGAATGAAATTCTTTCAAGATTTAATAAACCTTGGGACTCTGAGTGTTCATTCTTATTTCAATATAAAATCAGTCTTTAAAAAATTATTCCTGGATTTTGAAGAAATTGAATTAACTCTAATTAAAAGAATAATTGATGAAGGTAAAAAATCAAAAGAATTTAATTCAGGCTTATCTAATGATGCTGCAGTTGTATTTCTTCATATTCTTCAGGGATTAAGATGCAGGGTTCTTCGTTCGGCAAAAGGTCATAGTTTGGATACAAAAACACGGAATAATCTGCAAAAAGAAATGGATATTGCAACAGAAATTTTTATTAATGGAATTAAATGTAAATAGTAGGTTTTTTTATTAATAATAGGAAAAAAATAAATGGCACAAAACGAAAAAATTGATAGTGAAGAAAAAAAAGGTATGGGCAAAAACGGTGATGAAAGCATTGATAATGTCCCGTTATTCCGTAAAAAAAGAATTGTTATACCAGTTCTAATAATTTTAATAGCAGCTGTAGTCGGAATATACTGGTATATCGGTCAATTAGGTTATGTATCTACTGATGATGCTTATATAGACGGCAATAAGTTATCTGTAAGTTCAAAAATTCTTGGAAGAATAACCGGTTTAAAAGTTGATGAAGGTGATTCTGTTAAGCAGGGACATCTTCTTGTCCAGCTGGATTCTACTGATTTAAAAGCACAGGAAAACCAGGCAAAAGCAATGCTTGCTTTAGATAATGAAAGTATAACATTGGCTAAAGTGAATGTTGAAAAAGCTCAGGATGATTTTAACCGTGCACAAACTCAGTATAAGGACAATATAATCCCCAAAGAACAATTTGATCATATGCAAAAAGCGCTTGAAGCAGCAAAAGCGTCTTACAACATAGCACAGACAAAGATTGGTACTGCTCAAGCGCAGTTAAAAGTAATAAAAACCGAACTTCAAAATACACAGATTTATTCTCCGATGGATGGAGTTGTTGCAAAACGCTGGGTGCTTACCGGTGATGTTGTGTCTCCGGGTCAGCCGATCTTTACAATTTACGATCTAAAAAATATTTGGGTTACAGCAGACCTGGAAGAAACCAAACTGGCTCCAATACATATTGGTGATACAGTTGAAATATCTGTTGATACATACCCGGATCAAATGTTTAGAGGCCAGGTATTCCAGATAGGTTCAAATACTGCATCCCAATTTTCACTTATTCCCCCATCGAATGCATCGGGTAATTTTACAAAAGTAACACAGCGGGTACCAATTAAAATTTCGATAAAACCTGTAAAAAATAATGAAAAAGAAGATCCGAATGAATCGATTAAACTATTGCCGGGTATGTCTGTAGAGATTAAAGTTAGGATAAAATAGATAATGGCAAATAATAAGAACAATATTAATTCAGTAAATATTTCAAATCTGCATCTGCATACATCTTACCGCTGGTTTGTTTTGGCGAATGTGATGATCGGGACTTTTATGGCAGTGCTTGACGCTACTATTGTAAATGTTGGTTTAACTAAAATGATGGCAGCTTTTGGTGTTAGTGTCGATAAAATCGAATGGGTATTAACAGCCTATCTTCTTGTGTTTGCCGTTGTACTCCCGTCTTCCGGCTGGATTGCAGATCATATGGGTTATAAAAAATCTTACATGCTTGGACTATTTTTATTTACTCTCGGTTCACTCTTATGCAGCATTTCGGCAAATGAAAATATGCTGATTATATTCAGAGTTATACAGGGCGCAGGTGCAGGGTTTATTATGCCGGTTGGTATGGCAATAATAACAAGAGAATTCCCTCCTGAAAAAAGAGGTATGGCACTTGGATTTTGGGGAATTGCTGCTGCTTCTTCAATTTCATTGGGACCAATGTTTGGCGGTTATCTTATCGATACTTTCAGCTGGCATGCCATTTTTGATATTAATGTACCTATCGGTATTGTGGCAATGGCAGCTACTTTAATTATTCTTAGAGAATATAAAATCGAGGAATCCCGAAAATTCGATTTAATAGGTTTTATCACAATGACGTTATTCCTGGTTTTTCTTTTATTAGCTTTATCCGACGGTAATGCAGCATGGAATACCGGAGGCTGGACATCGAATTTTATTTTAACTTGTTTCGCAATTTCATTTGTAAGCTTTGTAATATTTATTTCCAATGAATTATCCGTTAAGCATCCGATTATTGATTTAAGAATTTTGAAGAACCGGAATTTTGGAATGGCCAACATAATGCTTTTTATATTTGGTCTTGCATTTTTCGGGAACTCATTCCTGCTTCCATTATATCTTCAGAATTCTCTCGGTTACACAGCATTGCAGGCTGGTTTGGTGTTTTTTCCAGTCGGAATAATTCAAGCAATAATGTCACCTATTGCCGGTTGGATGACAGATAAATTAAACCCTAAGATTCCTATCTTCATCGGGATTATTCTAACATTTTTCAGCATGTATTTATATAAAGATTTATCTCTTACTACAGAATACAGCCAGATAATGATCCCCTTGGTTATAAGAGGTTTCGGTCTTGGCTTTATGTTTATACCTTTAAGCACTATTGCACTCAATGATATTACTAAAGAAAAGATGGCGCAGGCTACCGGGCTTTTTAATACTATCCGGCAGATCGGCGGAAGCTTTGGAGTGGCAATATTAGGAACGCTCCTTACGAGAAGGGTGATCTTTCACTCGGCAATGTACAGCCAGGCAGTAGACCAAAACTCGGCTGTATTTAAGCATATTGTATACGGATTGAGATATTTTGTTCAGCAATCTGTTGGTGGTTCAGGCACGGAAGTTATGACACGGGCAAAAGCTTTAATAGGACAGAACCTTGCAAACCAGGCTTTTATTCAAGGGATAACAGATGATTTTTATGCCGGAGCAGCTATTACACTATTTATATTAATACCGTTATTCTTTCTCCGGTATCATAAGAAAAAAACCGGGGTTAAAATTGAAGCCATGGAATAATTCTTTTTTACTAATGGAGATGAAATGAAATATAGAATATTAGTAATTACTTTTCTTTTAAGCGTTTCAATGTTTGCTAATGGATTCTCACAGCAAATAGTTGGAGACTCACTTTCGTTACAGCAAGCAATCAAATTAACTCTAACCAATCAGCCTTTGTTAAAGCAGGCTGCTGAAGATATAAATGCCGCAGAGGCGAAAATAAAACAACAAAACAGCTTCTACTATCCGCGGGTTAACGGTGACATTTCTTATACTAGGATCGGTCCTATCCCTACAATTCAGTTTGGCGGGATTGGTTTTACACTTGCACCTAATAATAATTATGATGCACGTATTTCCGCATCACAGCTTGTTTACGATTTCGGAAAAAGAGACGCCCTTGTAGATTTATTTAAGTTATATAAATTATCTTCGGAAGACAAGCTTAACTTGATAAAAAATAATTTGAGCTATAAAACTGTTCAAGCTTTTTACACAATTTTATTTACTGAAAAAAGCATCAGGGTGAAAGACGAACAAATTAACACGCTTAAAAAACATATAGAATTAACAAATAAAAAAGTTCAAAGCGGCAGTGCAACAGATTTTGATGTATTAACGACCGAAGTTAGAGTTGCATCTGCTGAAAATCAAAAGATAGATCTAGAAAATGCCTTGAATAAAGAAAAAATTTATCTTAAAAACTTATTAGGATGGCCTACCGATAAAGAGCTGAATTTAATAGGTGAATTTAATGTTGATACATCTTTAGCTAATAATGAATCGTTAATCAAAGAAGCATTTCAAAAGAGAGTGGAAATGAAATTAGCCAGAGATGCAGAAAAGAGCGCTATGGTATCCAAACAAGTGGCTTCTCTTACGGATAAACCAACTTTAAGTGTAATAGCCAGTTATGGATTTAAAAACGGCTATGAACCAAATCTTGATGTTCTGCGCGGTAACTGGGCAGCAGGAATAAATGCATCCATACCAATTTTTAACGGAAATTTAAGAGAAGCAAAAGTTGAGGAAGCCGACGCCTATTTAAAATCTTCTTCTGCAAAAATTTTGGAATTGGAAAGAACAATTAAATCCCAGGTAGAACAAGCTGCTACCGATTTAACGGCTAGTCGATCAAAGATAAAAACTTCAGAACTCCAGGTTAAACAAGCACAGGATGCCGTTTCAAGAGCAGAAGTAAGATATCGTGACGGTGTAATAACAAACCTGGATTTAATAGATGCAGAAACTTCATTAGCTGAAGCCGAACTGCTGCGTTTAAGAGTTTCATATGAAAATGTCATTAATACATATTCCTTAATGCAGGCTGTTGGAAATGAAATAGAATAAATATTTGTATTAGTTAAGTGCAGTGATAATTATCAGAAAAAATTTATGGAAAAGATACTTAGAGAATGGGAGAAGGAAATAACAGTTCGAAAGGAAATTTATTAGGACGATTCACTGCATTTAGAGCTTTAAATCATAAAAACTTTAGACTTTATTTCGGTGGACAGGGTATTTCAATTGTCGGTACATGGGTTCAGCGTATTGCTTTAACCTGGCTTGTGTACCGGTTGACCAATTCGGCTTTTCTGCTTGGAGTGGTGGGATTCTCCGGGCAAATTCCTATTCTAATCATTACTCCGTTTGCCGGTGTACTTGCAGACCGTCTGGATAAACATAAAATTCTGCTGTACACGCAAGCTCTTTCGATGATTCAAGCCTTTGTACTTGCTGTATTGGTATTGACCAATGCAATACAGGTTTGGGAAATCATTGCACTTAGTACTATTCTGGGTGTTTTTGATGCTTTAGATATGCCGACACGGCAATCTTTTATGGTTGAGATGATTGGTAATAATCGTGATGATTTAGGTAATGCAATAGCAATCAATTCTAGTATGGTCAATTCGGCCCGGCTTATAGGACCGTCAATAGCAGGCATCTTAATTTCATTATTCGGAGAAGGCTGGTGTTTTTTACTTAATGCTATTAGTTATATTGCGGTAATTGTTTCGTTGTTAAAAATGGAACTAGTACATAAACCTGTAACTTCCAAGAAAAAAGAAATTTTTAAAGAATTAAAAGAAGGATTTCAATATGCATTTGGTTTCGCTCCGATAAAATCTATACTTCTTCTTTTAGCTGTAGTAAGTTTTATGGGATCGCCAATTAGAATATTAGCACCTGTTTTTGTAAAGAATTTTTTTCATGGCGGGGCTGATCTATTCGGATTTTTAATGGGTGCTTCCGGGTTGGGTGCTCTCACAGGAGCAATATTTTTAATGAATAGAAAAAGTGTTTTAGGCCTTGGTAAACTGATAACATATGCTGTTTTAATTTTTGGTACGGGACTAATTGCTTTTGCTCTTTCACACATTTTTATCCTATCTATAATTTTTATGTTTATGACCGGAATAGGAATGATGATTCAATTAGCAGGAAGCAATACAATGCTGCAAACGATAGTGGAAAATGATAAACGCGGCAGAGTAATGAGTCTTTATGCAATGTCTTTTAGAGGTATTGCCCCATTCGGCAGCCTTTTGGCCGGTGCTGCAGCCGGTGTAATCGGTGCATCCTTAACATTGGTAATTGGTGGAATTTTTTGTGTAATTGGTGCGATCTATTTTTTAATTAATCTACCGAAAATGAGAACTCTTATAAGACCAATCTATATAAAATATGGAATATTAGCACAAACATTACAGGGTGTTGAAACCGCAACCCGGTTATCATATGAAGAAAAGGATTAAAAATTTTTTGTTCTATTTTACACTCCGTGATCTTTGTTAACTCTGCGGTAAAACATAAAAATCATATTTAAGGCATGCTTATATTATTGGAATAAAAATGAGATTTTAAATGAAAAAATTAATTGTAACATTTAGAGTTGAAGATGCTCAAAGAAAATTATTGGAATCAATATTCAAAGAGAAAGCAGAAATTATATATTTAAAAGATTTTGATAAATCGGAATACGATACTGTTTTAATGAATGCAGATATTTTATTTGCATGGAATCCCTCCAGGGAATTTAAAAATGTAATAAAAGACTCATTTAAAAATTTAAAGTTTGTTCAATTGTTTTCTGCAGGTTTTGATCATATTGATTTTAATCAGTTCCCAGTAAATTGTAAAATTGCAAGCAATAAAGGTGCATATGCCGAGCCGATGGCAGAGCATATCCTGGCAATGGTTTTATCAATTTATAAAAATTTATTTGATAATCATAAAAAATTAGCTGCAGGCGAGTTTAATCAAAAAGGTATGAACCATTCATTAAAAGACTCCAAATGCGGAATTTTAGGCTTCGGAGGCATAGGGAAGGCAACTGCAAAATTACTAAAAGTTTTTGGAGCAAAAATCTATGCAATAAACACTTCCGGCAAAACAAATGAAGAAGTAGAATTTATCGGAACTTTAAATGATCTGGATTATGTATTAAGAAATTCAGATATAGTTATCATATCGCTTCCGTTAAATAAAGAAACCGGCGGATTAATTAATAAAAACAAGTTAAGACTAATGAAACCCGATGCAGTTTTAATTAATGTTGCGAGGGGTGAAATTATTATTGAAAAAGATTTATTCGAACACTTAAAAGCTGACCCGGAATTTTCAGCAGGAATCGATGCCTGGTGGATCGAGCCATTTGTAGAAGGAGAATTCAAAATCAATTATCCTTTTTTTGAACTGCCGAACTTATTGGGCTCCCCACACAATTCTGCAATTGTACCCGGAATATTTTTGCATGCTATAAATGAAGCTGGGGCAAATATTCTAAAATTTATTGAAGGCAAGGAAGTTGAAGTTATAAACAACGATAAAGGATAAAATTCTTTTATTATTTCATTGTTGTATTGTAGACTGTGGAAGCATTAAAGCAATTAACTATTATATTTTCCAATCCTTAAAAGGATTTTTTACAAGATTTGCATTCTTATACTTTGGATCATCAGTGATATTCTCCCCTACCCAATCGGGTTTATTAAACTTTTGATCAATGCTTTCCAGTTCAATTTCTGCAAGGACCAAACCTTCATTCTCACCAAAAAATTCATCCACATCCCAGGTAAATCCATCATAATTTACTTTATATCTCTTTTTTTCAATTAAAGGCTTAATGCATAAATTATCTAAAATATACTCGGCATCTTCATAAGGGATTTCATACTCAAATTCTTTACCGGAAGGACCGGTTTTCTCCCCTTTTATTGTAAGCTTTGCTTTTTCACCCCCGATCCTTATCCTGACTGTCTTTGTTTTATTGATTAACAAATATCCCTGTTTATAAAATACACCATCATTCTTCTTCCATTTATTCGAAGTTACAAGAAATTTATACTCTATTTCGAAGTTATTTAAAGTCAACATTAAAAATAATCAGATATTAAAAGGAGTAAAAAATTACGAAGTTTTATTTTAAAATAATTAATTTTTTACTTTCGGTAAAATTTCCTGCCGACATCCGGTAAAAATATACACCGCTTGACAAATTTGAACCGTCTAATTTTATCTCGTGACTACCGGCCTTCTCTTCTTTTGAAATTAATATTCTTATCTCCCTTCCAAGAATGTCATACAATTTAATACTTACAAAACTATTTTTAGGTATTGAATATCTTATACTTGTAACGGGATTAAAAGGATTGGGAAAATTTTGATACAATTTATATTCATTCACTTTATTTAATGATTCCAAAATTCCTGTCGGTATGAATCCAGGTTGAGAATATTTACTTAAATTAAAAACACTCCATTCAGAATTTCCGCTATAACCGCCAATAAGTATATTTCCGTTATTATCAACATTTATTTTTACAGGGATATTATTTGATGAACCCGTATATTTATATGTTTCATCCCATAATTTTAAGCCGATTGTATCATACTTAACTAAAGAATATTCATAATTATTATTATTTAAACTGTAGCCGGCAACATAACAGTTTTTTTGATAGTCTAAAGCTAAACCCGTTGTAAAATCATCTGAGCTTTGCGGACTATCATAAGTTACAGCCCATTTTTGATTTCCCGAAGAATCATATTTTATTGTAACAAAATCATTTCCCGTACCTCCGCCCGCTCCATAACCTGCTACATATACATCCCCTTCTTTATCGACCTTGATATCACTGACAGCATCAGATAAACTGCCGGGATCATCCCACCTCGACATCCATTGAAAAGCACCGTTGGATTTATATTTTACCGTAATAATATCTTCTTTAGTATCATTTGTAAAGCATGTTCCGGTAATATAGATGTTGTTATTCTTATCAATTATCATCTTCGCAGCTTTTTCCCAATTATTTCCTTCTTGATGATACCTCCTTGTCCATAATACTTTACCCGACGGATCATATTTAATTATCAAAAAATTAGGGAATGATATCGTACTGTCACTTGTTCCCGCAACATAAATATTTCCTGAGTTGTCTATTGCAATAGATACTACCGAATCTCTTCCGTTATTTAAATCATTATATCTTTTTACCCATTGAAACTGTCCGAATTCATTATATTTAATAGTAGCAAAATCATAATCTGAATCACTTCCTATACTGCTGCCCGAAACATAAACGTAACCATCCGGATCAACAGCTATACCTTGAGGGATATCAATACCACCACCATCATATCTGGGAGGCGGTGTCCACGCTTCTTCACCATAAGAATTATATTTAATAGTAACATAATCAAAATTTGAATTTCCTTTACTTTCACCGGTTACATAAATATTCCCATCATTATCTTCTGTAATTGCTTTAGGTATATCAATCGAATGTGCCGGTCCATCATACCTATTCATCCAGTTTATTTTCCCGGAAGAGTCATATTGAACAGTAAAGAAATCCAGGTTATTACTTCTTCCATTTTCCAGCCAGCCGGTTAAATATGTATATCCGTAATAATCCGTAAACATAGAAGTTACTTGATGCCCTAAATAGTCATTCGATCTAATAGTCCACATCTCTTGTCCGCTGCTGTTAAATTTTGAAGTAATTACTTCGTGTATATCACCCTTTTTACTTGAATCTTCTGTTGTTAAATAAACATATCCGGCATCGTCAATAATTAAATTCATACTATTATTAACGTTTTTAATTCCGCCGGTTAAAAAGCCACTACTCCAGGATTTATTATTATTATTATCAAATTTAATCAGATATATTTTATCCGGGTTCTGAGAAAAACCCGCTGTAAACAAATTACCGGAATTATCAAGTAATACTCTCTGAACATATTCCGTTGTAGTATCTATATAAGATCTATCTGATATTTTAGTTCCGTTTGTATCGTATTTCACAAGAAAAAAAGTAGAAATATTGTTTTTGTTTTCATATCCTAAAACATTGATATAATTATTATTATCTATATTTATCAGCCAAGGAGATTCGTAAACACCGGATGATGAGTCTCTATCTATATATTTACTCCATTTCCACTGACCATTTTTGTCAAACATTATAGTGACCCATTTTGAATTGAAGTTTAAAGTTGAGGAATTTGCGGTTACATAATTGTTTCCGTTTTTGTCTTCAGTCAAATCCATTGTCACATAGTAATAATTGTTGTCAAAATAATAGCTGCTCCATATATTCTTTCCTTCTTCATTGTATTTAGCAATTCTTACCCTGTTGGCAATGGTTTTACTTTCACCTGAGACAATAATATTATTTAAGTTATCAATCTGGCAGTGCATCCTGTAAATTATTGAATCATTATTTGTTTCCGCCGTCCACTCCCGCATTCCTAATTGATTATATTTAATTATTAATAATGAATCATTCTTGACCGAATTGTTCTCAATTCTACCTGCATAACCTATAAAGATTACATTTTCATTATTGTCAAATTTTATTTCAAGAGGGCTTGATATAGAATTAACTAGACTTCCGTTATATTTATCCGTCCAAAGCGAAGTGCCGTCCGAATTAAATTTTGAGATATATAATCCTCCCGGTTGATTATTTTCAAAAAAATGGGCCGCTACATAAATTCCCCCGGCATTATCTATTTGCAAAACATCAGCTACATAATTTTGGGATTCGATATCTTTTGATCGGATCTGCCAGAGAAATATTCCCGAAGGATTATATTTTATTAACTTAAAAGTATAATTAGGGTAATCAGCCGAATGGATATTAACTAATAAATATAAATTCCCATTTTTATCAACCGCGGTATTTTCCGAATTGCCTGATAAGTAGCTATTGGTAGAATCTACAAATAAAAAATTATTTAAAGAGTCAATTTCAGGATAATTCTTGACCCATTCCAATTTAACAGAAGCGGTATTTTGTCCGTATAAATTTATACATATCAAGAATAAAAAAGCTAAAATGCTTTTCATATTTTCTCCGGGTAAAATTGTATTCAGAGTTTCCCTAATGCCGAACAAATCTTTTCACTTAACGAAACTTTTCAACAAGAAGAAATAAATAAAACAGGAAGAAATGCTGAATTATTTTTAAGATAAGGATATGTGGAGAAATAATGACTTATTTAGAAGCATAGAAATTTCTCCATTATAATTTAACTTGAATATATGGTAATGTAAGCAAAAAATCATTATGCTTCTATATCACAAATCATTATAAAAATATTTACAAATTTTTTCCCCAAATTATCAATCAAATGTTTAATATCTATTAATCTTTAAAATAAAAAAGAGGCCATCTCAAATAAACAGAATTGTCATTATGAAGAATTTATAACGAAGCATTCCGGGAAGAATTAGATTATCAGGATTTTAATTCAAGTGTATCAACCAAACTTCACACCCTTTTATGACATCAAGAATTTTGAAACAACCTCTTACAAATTAAATATTGTACAGTGATTTTTTAATTATAATTATCCCTTAATTTTTATAATTGCAACTTGGGATTTAACTTTTATTAAATCATCTGCACTCTAATAGGGAGAAAATAAAATCCGAATTTCCCTTCGAAGAATTTTTCTGATCTCGCAGCGATAGAATAAAAATTTATAAATGACATAAAAATTTGATAAAAAATTACCAATTATACAATTAAAATAAGATTATTTTTTTACTAGCCAGACTTCAGGATTCTGGTTATTACGTGAATTCCATATTTCAAAATGAAGTACATTTCCTTCAAGACTTTCGCCGACTTTAGCAATTACATTTCCCATTCTCACTTTATCCCCCTCGGAGACATATAAATCAGATAAATGGCTGTAGACAGTTCTGTAATCGCCTTTATGAGTTACTATAACCACACTGCCGTAACCGGGGATCCAGTCAATCGCAGATACTACTCCTTCTGCAACTGCTTTCACATTTAAATCCGATGTAGCTTTTATATCAACACCATAATTCAGCGTTATGGTGTTTAGGTTGTTGTTTACATTTTCGCCGAACTTCCTGATTATTTTGCCGTGTTGAATCGGCCAATTCAATTTACCTTTCAAATTTGAAAAAGATAAGAAGTCCGTTGTATTAAGATTTACATTATATTCATTATCAGGTGAAGGAGTTTCGGTTAATTTCTTTTCCGGGATTTTAGCAGTGGATTTATTATTTAAACTTGCCAGTCTTTTGTTTTCTTCTTCCTTACGCTTAATTTCAGCATCTGCTATAAGTTTAGCAATCATTTGTTTTATTTTCAGCTCGGCAATCTTTTTTGCTTCCAATTCTTTTTTTAATGCAACTTTATCATGCCTTATAGCATTTAATATTTTTTTTCTTTCTTTACGTTTGACTTCCAAGCCGTTTTCTTCATTTTGTTTCTGATCTGCCAATAATTTTTTCTCATGCTTTTCCTTCTCAAGCTTTGCTTTTTCTTCTTTAAGTTTTTCAATATTCATTTTATAATTCTGAAGATCTTCTCTTCTTCTCTCCGAAAATTTATTCAAATACTTATATCTTAATAAAGCCTGTTCAACTGATTCGGCATCAAGAAGAGAAACCAATTCATTTCTATTTCCATATTTATAAACAGCCACAACATACTTGGAATAATTTTTTCTTAATGCTGATATCTGTCCTTCAATAGTCTTGATTTGTTTGTTGCTTTTATCTATTGCGATCTGTTTAATTTTTTCTTCGGATTTCAGTTTGTATATTAACTTACGCAGTAGGTAATCCTGTTTATTATAATTTTCAAGGGCTTCGAAAGATTCTTTCTCTTTTTCTGTTTTTTGATTTAGTTCATCTTCCAGCTTGGAAATTTCATTTTTCAAATCAGAAAGCTCATTTTGTTTGAGGCTTATTTTTGCTTGTTCTTGCGGAAAGAATTTTATAGAGATGAAAAAAATAATTAAGATAATGTAATAACTGAACCGTTTTACCATTTTATTACTGTAGCATCTTGGGGAACTTTGAAATCTATATAAATATTCTGCTTGTTAGCGCGCATACTTTTATAGTCAATAGTCACCAGCTGATTTTCTTTTTTATTCATTACTTCTATATGATACGGGACTGCAACATTTTCCAATAATCCGAATTGAGAATATTTCCCTTCTAAAGTTACATCACCGTTCTTACCGGTAATTTCATAATTAGTAATCCCTAATTCACGTATATCAACCTTATATTGAGTTGAAACATCAGTTAAAGAATCTACATAAGTAATAACGTATTTATCGTAATCTACTTTATAAGTATTAGGTTGTTTATAAAGTCTTTGTGTAAGATTTACCGAGCCAACAAAAGCATCAACGAGATCGCTGAACGGAAGATCTATTTTAAAAATACTTTTCAATACATCATCGTCAAGCTCACCTTTATAAGCCGTATTTTGGAGTGCATCATAAAAAACAAAATTTTTATTAGTAACTAAAGCCTGTGCCAATTCAATTCCGAAAGGTCCCATAATTGTAAAATAAATTGAATCGGGTTTCATCAGGATAACATTAAAAGAAGCATTATTGTTATATTTATTCGATTTGATATGTATTGTCCCCGACCCTTCAAAACTTTGTATTCTTCTCCGGTTAGCTTCAAGCTTGCTGATTAGTCTTTCCGAAGGAAGTATTTCAACGTCTTCAGTTGGTTTTGACGGAACACATCCGGACAGAATAATTACAATATTTAAAAGAACAATAAATAGGAAGATTAATTTCTTCAAATTTCACCCTTTTCTATTTTCTGTTTTAATTCACTATTTGTAACATCAAGCTTTAATGCCTTTTCCCAAAGTTTTTTGGCATAATCCTGCTCCCCGATCTTATAGACAATGTCCCCCAGATGTTCTAGCATTACCGCACTTTCCCCGCCGGCATCGATTGCCTTTTCAATAAACTCTTTTGCCATTTTGTATTTTCCCATTTTAAAATAAATCCAGCCTTTTGTATCAAGGTATGAAGAATTTTTAGGCTCGGCAACCAAAGCTATATCAACCATTTTTAATGCTCTGTCTAATTGTATTCCTCTTTCGGAAAGAGCATAAGCGAAATTGTTATTAATTAAAGCATTGGTTGAATCAATTTTTAAAGCAGATTCATAAATGCTGTCGGATAGGACATGTTGACCTTCATTATCATATATAAGTCCCAGAGTTCCAAGCAGGTTTACATCATCCGGTTTAATTGCTAAAGCTTTATTTAAATATTTAACTGCTTCACTATAATCCTTCAACTGGTTCAGCGTAAAGGCATATGCTGAAAGCGCATTGATATCGGAAGAATTTAAATCAACCGCTTTCATTAAATACTGTTTTGCTTCAGCATTTTTATTTTCCTGTGATAATGAAAGGCCTAAAATTAAATTTACTGTAAAATCTTCAGGGAAAGAGATTATAGCTTCTTTCATTATTTTAGCCGCTTCATCATATTTTTTATTATCATAATATAAACCGCCAAGCCTTATCCACCCGTCAACATTCCACTTTGCCAGTTCCGTTACCTGCTTAAAATCTTCAATTGCAACAGAATCTTGCTTCTCATTAATAGCTATAGCGCCCAAATACATTTTTACCTGCCAATCGGTAGTATCCTTATCGATTGTCTTAAATAGTTTTTTAGTTGTGGGAAGCAATGTGCTGTCCTTTAAAGACTGGTTAAAATATACTGCACCAATCCGGATTTTAACATCGAAAGGAACATCAGGCTGGTCTAGTATATAAGAATATTCTTTAGAGGCTCCTTCCCAATCTCCTTTGGCAATATAAATTTGTGCTTTCTTTTCACGAGCTTCTAAATCATCCGGTGTCAATTCTATAATATCATTTACCAGTTCCAACGCTTTATCAAATTTTTTATTTCTGATATAAAATTCTACAGCCATTTTTTGAAGAGTGGAATTGCCTGGATCAAGCTTCATTAATTCTTCCAAAGAATTTTCAGCTTTATCAATATTACCCAGCTTTTCTTCAAGATCAGCAACATGTATTAAAACATTCCAATCAGGACCTATTAGTGATGTTAGCTTATTATATATTTCGACCGCTTTCATCGGTTTGGAAGGTTCGTATAAACGCGCAAGTTTATAATATGCATTAATGTTAGTTGAATCGATGCTGATTATTTTATTTAAGACAACTTCGGCAGAATCTGTTTGATTTCCCGAGGCATATATATCAGATAATAGAACATAATAATCATCCTGAGTAGAATCAAGCGCAACAGCTTTACGGGCATTTTCCAAGGCAAGAGAGAGCTTGTTCAAATAAAAATAATTTTTTGCCAATGCATAGTATATACCTGAGCTTTTATCAAGCCTGATAGCATCTTGAAATTCCAGGATTGCAGTTGCATAATCACCCTTTGCTTCTGCAGTTGAGCCGTTTATAAAATGCTCTAATGCTTCGTCCTTAAATTCCGAATCGGTTTTGGTTGAGATTATTTTTTTTGTTTGATCTTTTTTTACTACTTCCTTTTGACCTGAACAGCTTAAGGCTAGCAAACAAACAAAAATAACTCCTGGTATCTTTATCATAAATTCTCTTTATAAATTTTGAAAATATATTACTAAGTATAAATAATAACAAGGTAATAAGTTAATCTAAAACTCGCATCAATTAATAAAGGGAAATAAATATTTAACTTTATTTATCGATGGATTTTAGACTTTAAAAATAATACAATAATTATTTAATATTTAAGGTTAAACTTGTATAGGACCTTCAAGGTTAGCATTGCATCAACAAAATTTTAACCTTGAAGGTTTTCCCTTGCGCTTACAAATTCCCTCTCAATTCCTGTTCCCTTTCAATTGCTTCAAACAGAGCTTTAAAATTTCCTTTCCCAAATCCTCTTGCACCTTTTCTCTGGATGATTTCATAGAATAAAGTCGGACGATCCACAACCGGTTTAGTAAAAATTTGAAGCAAGTAACCTTCGTCATCTCTATCAACAAGAATCCCCAGTTCGGCTAGCTTATTAATTGGTTCATCTATCTTTCCCACCCTGTTTTCAAGCTGTTCATAATAAGCAGTGGGAGCAGATAAAAATTCAAGTCCACGTTCTTTCAGCTTAATTACCGTATCAATAATATCACCTGTTAACAACGCAATATGCTGAACACCGGGGCCTTCATAAAAATCAAGATATTCATCTATTTGCGATTTTTTCTTCCCGTCAGCGGGTTCATTGATCGGGAATTTAATCATTCCCCTTCCGCCTGCCATAACTTTGGACATCAAAGCAGAATATTCAGTTGAAATATCTTTATCATCAAAGCTGATATATTGTGTAAAGCCTAAAATATCCCTGTAAAATGCAACCCATTCGTTCATCTTCCCGAGCTCAACATTCCCTACAACATGATCGACAAATTGGATACCTACCGGAGTAGAATCTCCAATTGTAGATTCTTTTAATTCAAACCCCGGCATGAATAAGCCATTATAACTACTTCTATTAATAAAAGTGTGTACAGTTTTCCCGTAGGCAGCTATTGCAGCTTTTCTAATTATTCCGTTTTCATCTTTTATATCATGAGGCTTTTCCAGACCCTTCGCGCCTCTTTTAACAGTCTCTGAATAAGTTCTATCAACATCTTCAACAAGCATAGCCAGGTCTTTTACACCATCACCATGTTTTGCAACATGTTTAGCAATAGGTGATGAACTATTTAAAGCCGAGGTTAAAATAAATCTTATATTCCCCTGTTCTAAATAATACGAAACTTTGTCCCTTACCCCTGTTTCCAAACCGCAGTAACCGGATAGCTGGAAACCAAAAACATTTTGATAATAATATGCTGCTTGTTTTGCATTGCCAACATAAAATTCGATGTAATCTATATCCTGTAAACCAAGATGATCATCGAATTTCTCTTCTATTGGTCTTTCAAGGACACCTATGTTATTTAATTGTTCTTGCATAATTCTCCTCATAATTTTATTGATGAGAAGATAACAAAAAAAGATTAAATTCTATATCTGCTGTATCAAAGCATAGACAACCTTCGAGGTTAGCATAGTGTAAAAGGAGTGAAAACCTCGAAGGTTAGGGTAATTTTATTGTAGTTTAGCCCATATTAAAATTCGAAATTCATTATTCTATTGTTCGATATTCGAAATTTTATTAGCAATGGATATCAGAATTTCGAATTTCTTAAAAGTCTATTTGAGGATCTATTTTTATAAAGAATCATTGAAGATTAACGCTTAGAACCTTCGAAGTTTACTATATGAGAGACATACATTAACTTCGAAGGTTTACTCACATCCTCGGGAGCCGTTCAAGGTATGAACTATTGCTTAATACTGCAAAAGTGTCAGTTTTTTTCAAATCTTCAAGTGTAAAGCAATTCATATAGCTCATTGAGCTTCTTAATCCATCTGAAATGCTGTCTATTACATTTTTAACAACACCCTTAAAGCCAACCATAGTTTCTTCACCTTCGATAAATTCATTCCTCATTTTTACACCAAAAGATGCGGAGCCTCTATATTTTTTCCAGAGCTGGCCGTTATATTTAATAACTTCTCCCGGAGTCTCTTTAGTACCGGCAAGCATTCTTCCAAGCATCACGGCATCTGCACCTAATGCAATAGCTTTGGCAACGTCACCTGAACTTTTTATCCCCCCATCTGCAATTATTTTAATCTGCAGTTTATCTTTTTCTTTGGAATAATATAAATTTAATAATGATGAAACCTGCCCGATTCCAATACCTGTTTGAATAGAAGTTGTACAAACACTTCCTCCGCCAATTCCAACTCTAACAGCATCGGCACCGCTGTCTTCAAGCTGCTTTAAGCTTCCTCCATGAGCAACGTTTCCTACAATTACTTTGCAGTTAAATTTTTTCTTTATTTCTTCAGCTTTATTTAATACCTGCCTGTTATTTGCATTTGCAGTATCAATACATATAATATATTTTCTTTCGGCAAGCTTTTCTATTTCATATAATTCTGTATTTAAAGCTATTGAAATAGCCTTTATATCATTCCCGTTCTTTTCATCCGCTGCAATTTCTTTCATTGATGAATCGAACCGGTTAAGTATTCCAAGACAGCCTAACCTGGTTAATTCTTTTGCCATAGTTAAACCTGTTACTGTTTCCATGGGACTCGAAACCACCGGGAGTGATAAATCCAGACCTAAAAATTTACAAGCGGTTTTTGCTTCTGTACGTGAACGAACTTCTGATACTTCTGTAGGAATTAAACTTATATCATCATAAGTCAATGACTGCTGGTATTCGTTCAATTCTTTTTTTGTGTAGATCTTCATAATACCTTTCAAAAATAATTCAACATGCAAATTTAATATATCTTGAAGGAAAAACTAAATGAAAAATTGAAAGGATAGAATGTTAATTATAGAATGAGGCGTGCTTTTATTTGATTTTTATTTCATAAAAATAAATTATAGACTTAACCTTTTAATTACATTTTCCCTTTAACATTTACCATTTTCCATCGATCTTCATCTATAGACTATTCCGTACTATTTCTACTTTATTTTATTATAATGTAAAATAATTTTCTCTAATTCTTTTCCTTTTAATAATTAGAATTGATTTTAGTTTCTTCTCCCCATTAAGATTATTCCCTTTATATTTGTTTTTGTAGCATCGAAACCGACCCCTATAATTGTATTTTCTGATACTGCTATTGAATAAAGTGGTCTAAATAGTACAGTTGGTGTCTCTTGAAACCACGTAGCTCCGTTATAATGCCATATAGATCCATCATCACATGCTACTGCCATGTTGTTCTCAGCACTGCCTCTAATTCTGTGTGGATCCAACTGCAGTGAAAGTACTTTTTGGGTTGAATCATTTCCTTTTAATGGTGTACGGTAAATGCCGTCTCCGGCACCTACATATAAATAAGTATCTCCTGCCCATATAGTTGAAACCAGGTAATCGTAAGGCGGGGTTGATACAGCATGAGTCGACCAAATAGTCTGCCAATCGCTGCCATCAAATTTAAGTATGCAGCTTTGTGAATAATCCATATCATAACCGCATGCCCAGATAGTGCTTCCATCAGAATTTCCCCATATATCAAGTAAATCCGTTGTTGTACTACTTATTATTATACTCCAATTGTTGTTTTGGTAATTAGCAATATTACCCCCATTCTCTATAATATAAAAATTATTGCTGTTTCTTCCCCAAATCTTATTCATTTGATATGACCCCAAAATGTTTGAAGGAATGGGGACTGGAGTATACTTTTTACCATCCCAATTAATTACACCATTTCCGCAAAACCAAATATCATTTGAACTAAAAGAAAAAACTGACTGTATTGGATTATAAAATGGTTCTCCCTGATAATAATATGGAACTCTTTTTATTTCCCATTTAACCCCATCCCAAACTATAAGATTGTAACGTGTTGGGTCCGGTTGCCCCGTAGAATCATTCAAATAAATTTCTCCTACCGCCCAAATATTGCTGTCATTCACAATTGCTACATCCTTTAATGTACTGCCTCTTGCTCCATCATCTCCAAATTCAAATGTCAAAAACTATATGTTTTAATTACAGTAAACCTTAAAGACTTTAGCGAGTCTAAC
>CAYUVK010000067.1:0-27388 GCA_964448105.1 uncultured Ignavibacteriaceae bacterium | reverse complement strand
TTCCTCCTTCTTTATATACAATTATCATTCCCTTCCTCTTACTTTTTGGTCAACCCCATTAATTTTTATTTATAAATTAAACAATAAATATTTCATCATCAGTAAGTTTCATTTCAATACCAGCAGCTTTTGCTGCTTCATTAAGTGCTGCATTCAGCATTACCGTAGGATCTTTACTAACATCAAGGCGTCTCATTATTCCCTCACCTTTGTTAGTTCCGATTGCAAGAGTAATTTTTAGTCCTTTACGCTTACAGGATATCCTTGTACCATCCTCGAGCTTAACATTCATCGGCTTAATAAAAGCATCGGTATAATGAACTCCTATACCTGATTTATCCATGAAAGCAGGTGGAAGTTTTTCCTTTGCTTCTTTGTTTATATCACAAATTTTGTTCACTATTTGTTCTCCTCGAATTAAATAAATTTTCTTTCAGCTTACTATTAATTGGGATATATTTTTTGTTTTATTCTCATATTGTACAAGAGCATAATGAAGTACTTCCATAACTAAACCCCATTTGTGTTCACGGCTGTCCGGTTTACAATAACATCCTTCAGGATTAAATTGATATTTCCAATTTAAAACATCTTTAAGTTCTTTGCCAATTAACGGTTTTTCATTTTTTATACTATTCATGATAGAATCGGGATCATTAATATATTCACACATATATTTATATCCATTATCTCCAGGTGCAGGATTACAATTCATTGAAATGATTTTATAACAATCTTCAGCAGGGCTTAACTTTATTAAATAATCGAACTCTAACGGATGCCCCATATTTTAGCATGTTGTACCTTCATACCTGAATTGAGCTTCTATAGAATTATCTTTTAATATTCTTAAATTAAGACGTTCATCCGACCATTTTTGAAGTGCTTTAAGACTTACATTATATTTTGCACTTTTGCTCAAATCTTGCTTCGGGTTATTTGATAAAGAATTGTTTCCAGGCTGCAGCTTATTAACATCTTCAATAGGATTTCGTGAATATTTGTAATTTGTTCGCCGGTATTTACATCCTTGCAATGAGCACGTTTCACAAGGGATTAATTCAGAAAGCTTTTTAACTTTTTCAATATTTTTTGTAATACCGAAAAGTGCCAATAATGATTTTTTTGGTTTAAGCATACCTGTTTCCAGTACTTCAATCGTTCCAGGTAAATCATTATTGCTTTTTTGTTCAATTAATTTTAAAAGCTTGTTTTGATCCGTAACGTCCCATCCCGGGTAACCCGGGCTGTAATGCGGTAAAACTGCCGAATTATTTTCATCTGCCCAAGCACAGAATCTTGCACCGGCATTTGTAATTAAATGTTCAACTACAGCCGAACCAAATATTTCAAGGAAAAAATATTTGTCAGGTTTGTTTTCCCGCCAGAACTGTGCGGCCTTTTTTTCACATTCTGCGCCTGCACTTACCGCAGCAAGTATTAAACTTTTAGCATTAGCTTCTCTTAGTTGAGAACAAAGTCTTTTTGAGGAAAATTCTATATCGTTTATTCTAATCTTTTCATTTGAAAAATCAATTTCATCAATTCGTACAGCATATATCCATGGCTTTCCTTTTTTATAATACCAATCTCTGGCCCAGTCTGCCAATTCACGTGATCTGCCTTCAAGTTCATGATGATAAGGATATCCGAGAAGTCGTTTATACTCAACCTCATTAACATTAATATCAGGTTTTATGTCAATCAATTCATTCATATTGCTGCATTTATCTTTAATGATTCAACCGGAATAAATTGACAGCCCTCGACAAAATAATCAAAAAAAGCAGGATCTGTTTCCAGACGGCAATGGGTAACCTTTTTAACCAGGTTCTCAAGTTCTGCTCTCCTGGTTTTTGATAAAAGAGCTATGCAAGCCCCTTCAATAGATGCATTTCCTATCTGGAGAATTTTAGAATCGTCAATATTAGGAATTAAGCCAATCCTTTTTGATGATTCAATATTCAAATACCTCCCAAAACCGCCTGCCAAATAAAAAGTGTTTACATCTCCAAACCTTGCTCCATATCTATTAAATACAATATGAAGTCCGGCAACATTTGCTCCTTTGGCTTGTGCAAGTTCATTAATATCATTCTCCGTAATATAAATATCATGATCTTCGTTAGAAAATAATACAATTTTATCTTCATAATCAGGTAATCCTACTCTTGAGGAAAAACGTCCGAGATAATTAATTCTACCGCTCTTTAAAAGTTCACTTAAAAGATCAATTAATCCGGAACCGCAAATTCCTTGGGGAATTTCATTATCGATTACCTGTATATCGAATAAACCGTCTTGATTCATTTTTACTTTTTCGACAGCACCCGGTAATCCCGGCATGCCGCAAGAAATTTTTCCACCTTCAAATGCCGGACCGGCCGGACAGGATGCAGCCATAATTTTATACTTATTACCGAGAATTAATTCCGTATTAGTTCCTATATCCATTATAGCTATTAGATGTTCTTGGTTTGCAATATCCGCAGCAAGCATGCAGGCAGCTGCATCGGCGCCAACATGCCCGCTTATTATTGGCAAGCCATAAATACGGGCTTTAGGATGAACCGGAAGCTGTAATCTTTTTGAAGATTCAACTAAACTAGTAGTAATCCTTTTACCGTTTAACATTTCAATTTCGGTTAAAGACCGATACGGATTTTGCCCGATTGAATAAACATTTAAACGAAAGAAGAGATCTCTCATTGTTGAATTGCCAGCAATTACAACCTCATAAATAGTTTTGGGATCTACAGGAAATTCTTCAATTGCATGAGTTAAATAACCTGCAAGTGTTCTTTGAAGCAATTTACCTCTATGTATGGTATCATAATGTATTCGTGCCATTATATCCGATCCACCAAATCTCTGGGGATTTTCGAACGAAGAATCAGCAATCATTTCACCGGTTTCAAGATCTATCAACCTGATTACTATGGTAGTTGTGCCTAAATCAATTGCCAGACCATATATAGATCCATTTGAACGGTCTATTTCCTTACCGTCCATTAAAATACGGTCCCCCTCCCTGGTTACAGCAGGATCAATTTTTTCTTTTCTATTGCTGCCAGGAAGATGCAATGCTTTATTTTCAATCTTCATTCTGCCTCTTCGCATTGTATTGCATCTTACAATTCCGGAATCAGCAATAATTTTAGTACGGCAGGATAATCTAAAATTGCCTTGTAAGTGTGCTTCTTTCTGAACAGGCTTTGATAGATATTCCATTCCTTCAATTACTTCAACAAGGCATTCTTTACACTTCCCCTGCTTTTCACAGGAAGTAGGGACGCGAATTCCAAAAGATTCTGCATATTCAAACAATGAAGAACCTTTTTCCACATTAAATTGCTGATTATTAAAATGTAATTCTACACTCATTTATATTAATCGTTAGACAAAGTCAATGAATCACTTTTAATCTAGATGAAATGGATTTGCTTATTTTTTAAGATAAATGATTTATTAAATTGAATTGTTAATATAAAAATTAAATCGGTTCAAATAAATATAAATAATGAAACGATAATAAAAAATAATGCATTTGCTTGATTTTAATTCTTTTATGAAGAAAAACTTAGCAATATTAGAAATGTGATTTGCAAGGGAAATGATGATTAATAAAAAAGTACCCGTATTTAACGGGTACTTTAATAATTTAGAAAAACAGTTTGAAATTTTATGGAAGAGCATAACTTACAGACATATAAGCAAAAGTTGGACCCCCACCACCTATATTAT
Organism: uncultured Ignavibacteriaceae bacterium; assembly: GCA_964448105.1. Lineage (GTDB taxonomy): Bacteria > Bacteroidota > Ignavibacteria > Ignavibacteriales > Ignavibacteriaceae > CAVQBP01. Next base: position 23,644 of record CAYUVK010000067.1, on the reverse strand, counting down.
TAAGTCCCTGTCGCAAAACTCCTTCATTAACTGTTGCATCAATTGAAAAGTCTCCGAATCTGAAACCAACGCCAAGTGTAGCACCATTGGGGCCGACAAAAAGAGTTTGAATAGTCTCGTTCTTATCCGAGGGTGTTGGGGTTTGAAAAGCCGGAGTTTCATTCGTCAATTTGGCAGTTGTAGCAATATAACCAAGCCTTGCAACAAACCAATCAGTCATGTTCCATTCCAATCCAACATTCCAAACTGGAAATACAAAATAGGAAGTGCTCAGTTCCGGGGTAGTTGGTGTTGAAGCTGTAGTTATGCTGGCATTAGCAAGTGATAAACCACCGGCTAATAGAAAATCACCGACAGTATAATTAACACCTAAACCAATATTAAATGCTGTAACCGATGGTAAATCTGTTGACCGGGTTGAATCACCTAAACCCAAATCCTGGGTACCGGAAGCAGTTATAAATGAAAATATCGGAACAAGTGTAACTTTTGAAGAGAACTTTGTAAACAACCTTGCATTAATTAATAGGATAGTTTCACTTACACTAGTTTCTGCTCCAATACGAGGTTTAAAATTAGCACTTGGAAGAATTAAGGAAACCCCTGCATCAAGTCTAAGACTACTAGTAAAATCTGCAAGCAAACCACCATTAATTCCGACCTGGCTTGCAGAAGCCTGCGTAGAACCGCCTCCTACTTGAGTAGTTCCAGCATTATTAACTTCATTTGTTGTTGAAGCATATGCAAGTCCAAATCCAAAAGCCATTCTGCCCATTCGCAATGTACTAAACAATTCAACATTATTATTTAGGGCAACCACCGTTGGACTTATCCCTAGTGCATTAATTGCATTAACAACTCCCAGTGTATAACCGGGAACTCTGGATAACGGATCCGGGGCAGTAATTGAGAACCCCTGGAAATCATTTCTAGATAAAAAGCCGCCTAAAGTAAATTTGTTGCCAAATCCAAAATTAGCTGCAAAAAACTGCCCGGTACCTCCGGCAGCAAAATCAGTAGAAGTTCCGGCGCCGGAACCCAAATCACCAAATAAAAAATTATCATAATATGCACCCCAGGCGGGATTTACAGTCATAAAATAAGGATCAACAATATAGGGATTGGCTCCCATACCGGATATCCTCGCAAATCCACCGGTTTTCTTAATTTGCTGTGGGCTGGCAGGGACAATTAAAAGAAAGGAAACTAATACTAACAGAGCAAATTTAACAAACATAGAACCCCCGATGATTTTGTGTTTGATTATTTTAGAAAACTGTCGAAACGTAAAATATTTATAACTTAAAGTCAATAAAAAAAATTGATAATAAATCTGTATTACCATAGTAGAAATGTCAGTAGTTTCACCAAATTAGAAATATCAGTAAATCAAATAATAAATAAGTAGTTAAAGTAGTGCATTGGGATAACGAAAAGAGGCGTAGTCCACTGAAAACCCGAATGCTGCCTCGAAAGATTTCCCCTAATTGAGAGTCTAAAAATAATTATAATAAATTACATTTATTAATATCAACCTTAAAATTTGGACATAAATTTAAACAATAAAAGTCAATTTAAAATTCGAAGTTTCTAATTTGCAACTAAATTTGGTTTTATACCATTTCAACAATAGGTAAAATAAACACTAAAAAATTTATTTAATTACTGAGTACTTTTCTCAAAAAAAGTTTTAAAATACAATTTCACGGCTAATGAAAGAGATTGTAAATATACCTTTAATTCTTTACGAAATTCTTTTTTAACATTTTCACCGAAACTATAATTATAAATTTTAATTCTAATCAACATTGTTAAAACAACTGAATACGGAGGCAACCAAAACAGTTTAGCTTTAACAGGCATTGATTTTAACACAGAAATTTCTTCATACAATAAGTCGAGTAATTCCGGATATTTATCCGCCATCCAATCAAAACGCTTTCTATCATGTTTAAAATCTGCAATATTTAGATTATATTTTACAATATCTTCTTTGGCTATATTTACATACCCTGCTTCTAAATCCTCAGTAAAATCTCTTAATGCTGTTATATATCCTAAAAACTTTCCTATATATTTATTTCCATTAACTGTTTTTTTATACGGGAACAGGAAATAATTTATAATATTAGAACAAGGTCTAGACGCGCAGTCTATATACAGATTTAATCCATCCTTAGAGAGTATTCCTCCGCAAAACAAACGTTCAACATCGATTCTAATGGAATTAACAACTCGTTTTATTTCAAAAATCAAATTATCATTTTTTAGCTGTTTTGCATATTCAATATAATAGTAAAGAAAAAATTCTTCATTAAATTTAAGTTCATTTAATTGGAAAATAGAGTTAGCATTTTCTTCATTCGAAAAATCTTTTATCAACTTTAATTGGTTTTCAACGAATTCCACTTTACTATGCTTGTCATTTTCAGGATTATCCACATAATCATCTACCCATCGTAAATATGCGTAGCATAGATTGGCATATTTTCGATGCTTTTTAGAAATATAAAAAATTGATTGTATCCAAATCCACACTGTTCGCTTTCGAGTGAATCTTGCAGCTATCTTTAATGTTTCTTTCAGAGAAAGTCTTGGTTCATTATTATTTCTGCTATGCAATATTTGATGATGGAATACAGAAGAGTGTATAAAACCTTTTAAAAAAATATTTATGCTTGTGAAGAATGAAATCAGATATGTTTTAATTTCATTCGAAAAATTTTTCTCCGAAATGCATTTTAAATTATAATTACATACTTTTGCCCGGACAACCGGAGGTAATCGATATATTAATGAATAATACGTAAATATTCTAAATTTTAGAGGAAGATATTTCAATAATGCAGTCTCTTCATATAAGATTCCGAATATATAATTAATTCTATCAGCCAGCCAAATGGAAAGACTCCTATCGTTTTTTAAATTATTAATATTAAGTTTATAATAATCTATATCTTCTGCTCCGATATTGATATATCCAATATTAATATCTTCTTCCAGATCACGAATCATTAATGCAATAGTTGTGAACTTCATACCTAAATAAAACTCTTCACGATATTTAGATTTTGGGAAAGCAAAGACACACAAAATATTAAAGAAGGATTTTGACATCAATTCTATGTAATAGTTGAAGTCACTGTTTGAGAATACGCCTGAACATTCCAGCCGGTAAACATCCATTCTTAATGCCTCTATCATATTTTTAACTTCATCGATTAAAATTAAATCCCCGCTTGATTTGGCATATTCTGCAAAATAAATAAGACAAGCTTCCTCGATTGAAGAGGTTTTGACATAATTATTATTATAAAGTGATGCAATAATTTTTTTTTGATGTTCAATAAATTTTTTTTTGTCTTCTATAGGTATCTCAGGATTATCGACAATATCATCTGCCCATCTTAAATAAGTATAACAGAGATTTAAATAATCCCGTATTGATTTGTCAGTTAGGAAGTCCCATATTCTTGATGCTTTAGGTGATTCTTTTCTAGACAATTTCTTTGCATAGCAGGCTACATCATTAAAAGGAAATTTGGTTACGATATTAAAGTTCATATAAAATTGGACCATAAATACCAAAAGCAATAATACGGTTCCGCATTTTGCTGTTAATATTTAATATGTTTTTGTGGAAACCCAATTTCAAGTCTCTTTCTTCATGAATTAATTTCCTTTCTTCATTTGTATATTCCTTTCTCCCGATATACTGCTTCATTAATAACCAATTTTTCAGTGAAATATAAATCAGGGCTGTCAAGGCTTCATCAGTCCAATATTCGGATACCGAAGGAATTTGAGAATAAATAAAAGTGGTTTCCTGCATTTTATTGGGAATCCAGCCGCCGCTTACATATCCTTTAGTAAACCTTATTACACTGCTTATCTCCGGCATCAAATTGAATTCTTTTAGATTATTCAGCGCCCATTCTTCCGAATAATTTATTAAGATGTGATGTTTAAAAGAAGTGTTCTGTTTCTTGTTATTGTTTATATCATTAATGAATTTGTAAAAATCGATAAACCCCATAGTTTTATAGGATTCGATATCTCCGTATAATCTAAAATCTGAACAATTTATGTATTCACTAGAATGATCAAAGTTTTCCTGTATAGCAGAAATGATAGAACTTATGCGCCCTTTTACACAACAGTTTCTTGATGTATGCACCATTGTTACCATCTGCTTAAAACCGAATTTCCGCATTATTTCCCCGAAGCGAAGGAAAAATTTAAAGCCGCTGTTATATTTTTCGGAATCTGTAATTCCCGTATTACTGCTGCGGTGACCGTCAAGATATAAATATGGAACAAATGAATCTGAAAAATTTTTTATATCAATATCTTCAAAATTTAATTGTGACTGATTTTCTGAAAAATACATTCTTTACCCGTTTATTATCCCTTAACATAATTTAAGAAATATTGCTAAAAGAGGAAACAAATTTTTTCGATCAAAATGGGTTGAATTGAAAAATTTTAACTAATCAGAATCTTGGGAATGAAACTTTAAGTTAATTTAAATCGTTCCGAGGATTTTGTCCATAACCCAATTTGTTTTTGAACCTGTTTTACCGGTACTGGGACTTCTCCCTATTCCCAATAAATCATCAACAACAGTTTGTATTAATGGCTGCTGAACATGCAGCGGGAATCCGATATCGAATTCTTCAATCTTAATATCTTTTATTAAGCGAAAAGGTTCCCCTGTAAAAGTGGGATAAATAATTTTTCCTTTGGTTCCTATAATTTCGGTTCTATCTAAATTTTCGTCTGCATTGAAGCACCAGGTACCTGCACCCTGAACTCCGTTTTCAAAATTAAATACAGCAGTTACCATATCTTCGGCCTTATATTGTTTTCCCTGGTTTGCGATAAGTCCTTTTACGGAAATAATATCACCAAAATAATACTGCAGGAGATCAAACATGTGCGAGGCTAAGTCACAGAAATATCCGCAGCCTGCAATATCAGGATTAACCCTCCAATTAGCTTCATTTTTATCTTTTTCGCCAGGTTTTGCATAATATCTAATATTTACACACAATAAATCGCCAATTGCTTTTTCATCAATTAGCGATTTAATTTTTAGAAAAGTTGGAAGTGCTCTCCTATAATATGCTACAAATAGCGGAACTTTTGCATCTTCACAAGCTTTAATCATCATTTGACACTCTTTATAACTCATTGCCATAGGTTTTTCGACATAAACCGGTTTGCCTGCCTTTGCAGTATCAATAGTATATTTCATATGCGAAGAAGGCGGAGTGGCTATATAAACTGTATTTACATCAGGATCATTAATTAGCTCATCGGAATTATTATACCACTTTGAAACGTTATGTCTTTTTGCATAATCTTCGGCAAGCTTAGAACTACGCCGCATAACAGCTACTAATTCCGAATTATTAGCTTTTTGAAAACCCGGACCGCTTTTCTTTTCAGTTACATCTCCGCAGCCAATTATACCCCAACGGACTTTATCCATTCCTCCTCCTTAAAATTGCAGCTAAATTAATAATGAGTTCAAGTATTTAAATCTAACAAATATATTGAACAGATCTATTTTTGCGTCTTACAAAAATATTTTTTAGTTTTGAGCATATGCTCATAACAAATTTATGCCGAGACCAAGAAAATATCGTCGAGAATGTTGTAATCCTTCAGCTAATTATTTTAAACCAAGGGGAATCCCGGTTTATGATCTTGAAGAGATCATTCTTGAATATGATGAATTGGAATCGCTCCGACTTGCCGATCTGCTTGGTTATTTACATGAAGATTCTGCAGCCGAAATGAAAATTTCACGGGCAACTTTCGGAAGAATTTTGGAGATTGCCAGGAAGAAAGTTGCTGACGGTATTTTGAATGGTAAAGCAATTAGAATAAATGATGAGCAATCGTCAGAAACTTAAAATTAAAGGAGAAAAAATGTCTGAAGAAATGAATTCCGAACAGTCTAATATTAAAACAATTTTTTCCGGGAAAATCGCTGTTGCAACAAATGATCAAAAAAAGAGTTACAGGCCATATAGGTAAATGCAGATCATTTATGATTTACGAGTTAGAAAATAATAAAGTTGTAAATAAAGAATTAAGAGAAAACGTTTTTACTCATCATAGAATGATGCAGCATGATCATCACCAGCATCATGGAGAAGGTGGGGGGCATAGTCATTCACATTTAATTGAAGGTTTGAAAGACTGTGCTTATCTTATTTCTAAAGGAGGCGGCTGGAGAGTTGTAGAAGATTTAAGGCAGTATAATATCAAAACAATCTTTTCTGATGTCGAATTAATTGATGATGCAGTAAACCAATTTATAAAAGGTGAGTTAGTAGATAACCCGGATCTGGCCTGTAATCATAATAATTAGTTAAGTTATAGTTTAAAGCAAACCTTAGACAAATAGGAGTAAATAAATTTTGCTCCTATATCCTCTCAAACAAGAATTTAGCTATAATTAGGAAAAAGAGTATTTTTGTTGGGCAACTCTGAAAAATTTTTAGAAATATTTAATATTCTGCACTGAAATATGGGAACAACTTTATTAAAAGTAATTGAAGACACAATTCAGATCACTCTTCTTGTAACCGTAATGATGATCGTAATCGATATTGTAAATTTATGGACAAAAGGAAAGATCGGAATTCTTTTAAGAAAAAAAGGTAAAACCAGGCAATATGTAATTTCATCTTTTATCGGAACAATACCCGGATGTTTTGGAGGATTCACCAATGTTTCATTGTATATTCATGGTTTAATAAGCTTCGGAGCACTAACCGGTTCAATGATAGCTGTTTCAGGGGATGAGGCTTTTGTTATGCTGGCAATGTTTCCAAAAACTGCAATTATATTATTTATCGTTCTTTTTATTATCGGGATTTTCTCGGGAAAAATTGTTGACATGCTCGTGAAACGTTTTAAAATATCTACATGCAATGACTGTTCAGAACTTGTAATTCATAACACGGAAAGAAATTTTAAACATTTTATTAAAGAACATGTATACGTACATATAATTAAAAAACACATTTGGAAAATTGCTTTATGGACTTTCGGTGCACTTATAGTTGTTGAAATATCCTTGAAGTATTTGAATCTTGAACAATTTACTACAAGTTATCCTATTATTTTTTTAATTGTTGGAGCATTAATCGGTTTGATACCAGAGTCCGGCCCACATTTAATATTTGTAACATTATTTGCAAGTGGTTTAATTCCATTTTCTGTCTTGCTTACCAGTTCAATTGTCCAGGATGGTCACGGAATGCTTCCGCTGCTTTCATATTCGTTTAGTGATTCAATAAAAATTAAACTTTTTAATTTTGTTTTTGGCCTGGTAATTGGTCTCACGTTATTTTTCTTAGGATTTTAATGTTCTTTATTCGCTGTCTTTATTACGCGCTGAAACTCCGAATATATGAATATCTACATCTTTCAGAATCTTCTTTGCTTCTTCAACTTGATCTTTCACGACAAATACCCTGGCAGGCTGAATTAAAGGATCGATAACTAAAAAATTTTCACCAAAAACATAGTAATCAATATTTGCATCATCCAGTAATGATTTTATTATTCCGATATCCCCTTGATTTATTGATGATGTAATTTGAATGTATTCTTTCGGATTTAATATTGAAAGAGGATCATTTGTAAAATCAATTAAAGATTCACATTCCGGACAATGAATAATCTTGGTCGTTCTTTCTTTTTCATCTAGCTCAATGTTCGCCGAACAATTTGGACAAGTTATTTCTTAAGGTAATGGCTCAGACATCATTGCGGCTTTCATCGCTTTCTGACATTCGGGATTGCTGCAATAATAATAATCACCGGCTTCTTTTAAACATGATTCACAAAAATGCTTACCGCATGAATGGCAGGCATAAACAGCTTCCTTTTCAGGATGATTCGGACACTTCTCCATTTTTATTCTCTCTATAAATCAGTATAAAATTTTAATCTTTATGCAAATTATTGAAATTCGTATTTATAAAAAACATTTTTCTTATAAGAAAATAATTTGGAATTTAACCCTATTATGATCGAGTCCTTATACATAAAAGGGAAAATTTTGCATCTTTTTTAACCAAAATGCATCTTATTTTTATAATAAAAAAAAATTAAAGAGATACAGGTAATAAAATGAATTATGAAGTAAAAGATTTTCAAAAAGACGTTATTGAAAAAAGTTACAGCTTACCGGTGCTTGTAGATTTTTGGGCAGAGTGGTGCGGACCATGTAAAATGCTTGGACCGGTATTGGAAAGGTTAGCTGAAAAAAACAGAGATAAATGGATTCTTGCCAAACTGGATACAGATAAGGACCAGGAAATTGCAATGGAATATGGAATAAGGGGGATTCCAAACGTAAAATTATTTGTGAACGGGAAAGTTGCCGATGAATTTACCGGAGCCTTGCCGGAAAATATGGTGGAAGACTGGTTAAAGAAAGCTATCCCGAGTAAGTATGCTGAAAAACTTGAAACTGCAAAAATATTATTTAATGAGCAGAGAAACGATGAAGCAAAAAAATTGCTTCTTAATATTCTTTCGGCAGAACCTGCAAATGAAGAAGCAAAATTATTGCTCGGAAAAATTTTAGTATTTGAAGATGCCGGGAGAGCAAAACAGTTAGTTGAAAATATCGACGGCAGTGCAGAGAATTACGAACAGGTAGAATCTATCCAGACAATTGCAGATCTATTAAATAAATTAAATGAAAAAAACCTGTTACCGGATACACCTGTTAAAAATAATTATGTATCGGCAATTGAAAATATAAGAACAAAGAATTTTGATTCTGCTCTCGAAAAATTTATTGATATAATAAAAGAAGACAGAAGCTATGATGATGACGGTGCAAGAAAAGCTTGTATCGCAATCTTCAAATATCTTGGTGAAGAAAATGAAATCACACTGAAACATAGAAAAGATTTTGGTAGAGCACTTTATATTTAGAATATTTTAAAGTAATCCATTTTGCTTTAAAATAAATAGCCCTATTGTAATAGTAATTACAGAGCCTAATGTTGTCATCAACACAATATTTCCGGCAAGCTTTCCGTTTGATCCCATTGCTTCAGCCATAATAAAGCTTGCAATTGCTGTTGGACAGCCAAAAAATATAAATATAATTCCCATATCACCTGCCGGGAAATTTAATTCATAAGCAATAAAACATGCAGTTAAAGGAATAAGAACCAGTTTTAGAATTGTAGATAAAACAGCAAAAGAGGAAGCTTTTTTAAGCTCTTTAAAATTCATAAACCCGCCTATTCCAAGCAAAGCTAAGGGTAAAGAAAGAGCGGCAAGATAATCGACAGTGGTAAAAATAACACCAGGTATTTTCCATCTGTAATATGAAAAAGGGACAGCAAGGATTACTGCAATGATTAACGGGTTTTTTATTATTTCTAAAATCGTCCTTGCAGCATTTATTTGGTTTTCTTTTCTATTCGGAACAGTTAAAGCAACGATCGATAAAATATTGAATATAGGGATAATAAAAGCCAGGAGAAGAGACGCTTTCCCAAGTTTTTCAGATCCGAAAATGTTGGAAATAAGTGCAAGACCAATTATTGCATAATTGCTTCTGAAGCTTCCCTGTATAAAAGCCCCTTTATCTCTCCCCTCTTTAACAAGCGGAATAGATACAAGCCACACAAGAATAAAAGATATTATTATACCTCCGTAAACAAATACAAGCATTTTAATATCAAGAGCTTCACTTAAAGATATTTTTGAAACTTCGGTAAATATTAACGCCGGAAGAGAAATAGTAAATACTATTTTAGATGAAATGTTTACAAAGTTGTCATTTATTAACCCCAGAATTTTTAATAAATAGCCTAAAGCTATTATTATAAAAACAGGAATTACCAGGCCAACAATTAGAATGAAATTTTGCAAATCAGTATAATATTCTCAAATATATTTTTAACTGTTTTTTCTTTATATAAATTTATGTGTTAACGAATAGAGCATGTTTGCATTGCTAGAAAGTATAAACTAAAGTTCAAATTGTAAATGACTGTTTCCCATTTTCCGTTTAACGTTTAACATTTTATATAAAGATTTATGGAACGATCTTCTCCCCTTTTTCATTAATTGCAGCTAATGCATCGACCGGGCAAACTGAACAGGCTTCCACCAATCTTTCAGGTTCAATTTCGATTAAATTACTTTTAAATGAACAAATTCTTTCATCATCTAATTCAAAAACTTCAGGGGCAGCTTTAATGCAGTTACCTGTTGCAATACAGGTAGTTCTATCGATTTCAATTTTTAAATCGCTTATATTCTTTACAATAAAATCTTCCATCATGATTCACCCAATAAGAACAAGTATTTAATTTTTTTATGAAGGGTATATAATATACCAATATAGGGTGTACCTTATACCCCTATACCTTTATACCTCTATACCTTACCTCACTGCTTATAATACTTCATCGCTTCAGGTATTTCAGCTTTAATGTCATTTATCCTTGTTTGATCTGCAGGGTGATCGCTTAAAAATTCCGGAGGTTTACTGCCGGTATTCTCATTCATCATTCTTTCCCAAAAGGTAATCGCCCCGTGAGGATCATAACCAGCCATTGCCATAAATATTAAGCCGAGATGATCGGCTTCACTTTCCTGTGTCCGGCTGAACGGAAGTAAAACTCCGACTTGTGCTCCGACTCCATATGCTGCTAAAAATATCTGTTGAGTTTCTTGCGGCTTAGATTTTAATGCTTCTTGGAGTGCAACTCCGCCGAGCTGGGTAATCAGAGCTTGACTCATCCTTTCATCGCCGTGTTTTGCAACAGCATGAGAAATTTCATGACCAAGAACAACTGCTAAACCATTTTCATCCTGTGTAATCGGCAGAATACCTGTGTAAACGACAACCTTCCCGCCGGGCATACACCAGGCATTTACTTCTTTACTTTCAATGAGATGGAATTCCCATTTATAATTTTTTACCTCGTCAGCCATGTTATGGTCGGTCAAATATTTTTCAACAGCCGATGCTATTCTTTCACCAACTCTTTTTACCAAAACAGTTTTTTGAGGGTCATTGCTTTCTTTATTATCTTTTAAAAATTGGTCATATTGAGAAAAGCTCATTGAAAGCATCTGGCTTTCGGGTATAAGACTTAGCTGTTTTCTTCCTGTTATAGGAACAGTGCTGCATGATACTAAGATAAATGCAGACATTATTAAAAAAACAGTATAGTATCTGATTAACTTCATATTATCTCCATTTTAATTTTAAATATAGTCATAAAAAGGAGAACAGGCTGTAACTTATGAAACATTATAAATGGAATAAAAGATTGTCAGATTCTTTCGGAAATATATTCTGCGTAAAACTTTTCCCATTCAGTTTTAGGTTTTGCTTTATCCCTTTCTTTTTCAGCGGAAACAATTAAAAATACCAATTCACTTTTAGTAATTTTTTTTTCTACCAGGCCTGAAATCTTTTCTTTAAGATAGCCTGCATACCATAAGGGCCATTCGGCATCCTCCCCATCTGTTTCTATAAAAGCCTGGTGATGTTCTTTCCCTGTTTCAATCAGCAATTCCTGAAGCTTTTGGACTAATGTATCCTCAGCCATTATATAATCTCCAAAAAAAAATAATCTTGATAATTAATATATGGATTAACCAACATTAAAAGAATAATTTTTTTTATGCCTAAAAAAAATTAATACGTGCAGCCGATGCAACAAAAGAATTTATAATCGGATGATGTTTATTTAACAACGCTGATCTTTCCGGCTGAAATAATGTTGCTATAAAATAAAGGTGATCCTCAAGCTCGACAATTCTTACCTCTTCATTAATATCAACTCCCGAAATTTTTAATTTACTTTTATTTAGTAAATCAATGTACTTAGAATTAAATCCATAATTACAGTGAAATTTTTCAACTAACTTTGCTGTATTACAAAACTTTTTAACCCGGCTTCCATCTTTTAAAAAATTTCTCCTTCTTTTTCCACAAGTGAACATAATAATGGAGAAATTACAGGCATTTCGGAATTTGAATTTGACTCAATATGATCAGCCATTTCATAACCTATCACGTTTCTAAAGAATTCTATTACGGTATGCTGAAACCCGCCGCATGTGCTGATGAAAGGAATATTATTTTTACGGGCATATTTTATTACATTTATAACACCATTCATATTTCTATATGGACTTGCCGGAACAACCCAAATTCCGTGAGATTTTCCCAGCAAAGTTGCAATATTATTATTAATATTTTCGCTATTAAACCATTCATATTTAATATCGATATTTAAAAACTCAGATGAATAATTTAGTGCTCTAGGTATAGCTTGATGAGTAATAACTTCGGAATTATAATCTCCTATTAATGCTATATGTATCATTCATTGACCTCAAATAAAATTTACATGAATTTAACATTTGTTTCACCGAGATCATTTTTGTCATAATAAAAAAATATGGGCATATATTTTTATGCCCATACTCTTTTAAAATAATATTTATCTGTTAACAGCCTGCATTCCTGATTCAGGGTAACGCATACCTTTGGCAGCTCCAACAGGCATAACTTCTTCTATCTCTTCCAATTCATCTTGGCTTAATTTAATATCAGCAGCTTTCGCATTTTCTTCAACGTATTTTATATGCTTGGTACCCGGAATAGGAACTATATCTTCACCCTTCGATAAAACCCAGGCAAGTGCAAGCTGTGCGGGAGTTATCCCTTTTCTTTTAGCAATCTCTTCTACTTTTTCAACAAGGTTTAGATTTTTTTGAAAATTTTCTCCCTGAAATCTTGGGGAGTAACGGCGGAAATCATTTTCCTCCAAATCATCAATTGATTTATATTTACCTGATAAAAATCCTCTTCCCATAGGACTATATGAAACAAATCCAATTCCAAGCTCACGGACCGAAGATAAAATTTCATCTTCCGGGTCTCGCGACCAAAGGGAATACTCGGTTTGTAAAGCTGTAATCGGATGTACCGAATGTGCACGTCTTATTGTGTTAGGAGCAGCTTCCGAAAGTCCCAGAAATCTTACTTTGCCGGCCTTGATCAATTCAGCCATAGCTCCAACGGTATCTTCAATTGGTACATTAGGATCAACCCTGTGCTGATAATATAAATCGATATGGTCTACCCCAAGACGCTTTAATGAGGCATCGCAGGCAGAATGAACATATTCAGGTCTTCCGTTTACTCTTCTTTCAGCCGGATCTTTCCCTCTTTGAATTCCAAACTTTGTGGCTAAGACAATTTGATCTCTTTTATTAACAATAGCTTTACCGACGAGCTCTTCATTTTTAAATGGACCGTACATATCTGCTGTATCTAAAAAATTTATTCCAAGCTCCAAAGCACGGTGTATAGTTGCAACTGATTCTTTATCGTCACCGGTTCCATAAAATTCCGACATTCCCATACAACCTAATCCTATAGCTGAAACTTCAAGCCCTTGTGAACCTAATTTTCTTTTTTCCATAATCATTCTCCTTAGTTTGAATAAATTCCATCTAAAAATAATTAAAATAAAACGCAGTTTTTATGATTTGAATCAGGTATTATTAATAATTCATCATGTGAGCAAAGGCAAGCTAAAATAAATTTTATTGAAAGCATCTCTATTCCTTTTTGCAAATGAAATTAATTAAACATAAATTCTCACTGAGGTTTCCAATCAACATCGCTTCCTCAATCAAACAATATCATTTCTAAATTTTTTTGGAGGGTTCTATGTACCGTTCTTTTAGACTTCTTTCTGTTATTTTTATTTTAGCTTTTCTTCCTTTAATCCAATCTTCGGCACAGGAAAAAAGTCTTTACAATGAGGGGAATGTCTGGTCTTTAACTTTTGTTAGAACCGGAGCTAATAAAGGTGTTGAATATATTAACCAATTGGCAAAAACCTGGGTTGCTTCTATGGAGGAAGCCAAAAAAGAAGGATTAATCCTGGATTACAAAATCCTTTCCGGTAATGCTGCTAATTCAGAAGATTATGATTTAATCTTAATGATAGAAAATAAATCTTTAGCCGATTATGATCCTAATCCTGATAGGGAAGCAAAGTTCGATGCAATTGAGAAAAAAATAAGAGATGATATGAAAGGAGATTTCCAAAAAGTTGTAGATAACTACGCACAGATCAGGCAAATTATGGGAACAAAAGTGATGAGAGAATTGCATCTGAAATAAGTTTAGTTTGGGGATAGTTCCTTGACAAACTATTCCCTCCTTTTTCCCATTTAAATTTTTTCAAAAAAAATAATTTATCAATGCTTCCATAATTCCCTATCCAAACTTCTATACTGAATTGCTTCACTTATATGCTGTGGTAAAATATTTTCGGATTCATCAAGATCGGCAATTGTTCTGCTTACTTTCAATATCCTGTCATAAGCTCTAGCCGATAAACCAAGTTTTGTCATAGCCATTTTTAATAAATCAGCCCCGGCTGCATCAAGCTTACAGAACTGTCTCACTTCTTTTGAACCCATATCGCCGTTATTAAAAATATACTTTGTGCTTTCAAATCTTTTATATTGAATATTTCTTGCATTAATAACTCTTTCCCTTATTTCGGAAGAAGATTCGCTTTTAGTGCTTGCAGAAAGCTCTTTATATTTTACAGCAGGAACTTCAATATGAATATCAATTCTATCCAGAAGCGGTCCGGAAATTTTTGCCATATACCTCTGGATTTGAGGAGGGGTACATGTGCATTCTTTATTTGGATCTGTAAAGAAACCGCACGGGCAGGGATTCATCGCTGAGGCAAGCATAAAATTAGCCGGGAATTCCAAAGATAACTTAGATCTGCTTACCGTTACTTTTGCATCTTCGAGAGGTTGCCTTAAAACTTCAAGAACATTCTTTTTAAATTCCGGCAGTTCATCTAAAAATAAAACTCCGTGATGGGCATAAGAAACTTCGCCGGGTCTTGGAAAAGAGCCGCCTCCGACAAGAGCAGCATCTGACACCGTGTGATGCGGACTTCGGTAAGGCCTTTCAGTTACTAATGCTTGATCTTTCGGCAGTATACCTGCAATAGAATGTATCTTTGTTGTTTCTAAAGCTTCTTCAAAAGTCATTGGAGGAAGAATAGTCGGTATTCTTTTGGCAAGCATAGTTTTACCTGAGCCGGGAGGTCCAATCATTAAAATGTTATGTGCACCTGCTGCAGCAACTTCTATTGCGCGTTTAACATTTTCCTGTCCTTTAACATCTGAAAAATCGAGATGGTAAACATTTACATCGGAAAATATTTCATTAATGTCAGTGAATACTTTTTCTTTTTGAAGATCACCATTTAAAAAATTAATTACTTCCGAAAGATTTTCCATGCCGTAAATATCAATCCCGTCAACAATTGATGCTTCCTTAGAAGAATCGACAGGAAGAATAATTCTTTTTATTCCTTTCTTTTTGGCTTCAACCGAAATTGGAAGTGCTCCTTTTATCGGGCGAAGCAGCCCGTCCAAAGAAAGTTCTCCAAGAAAAACAGTATCTTTTAAAGCTACTTCCTCAACTCTACCAACTGCTGCGATCAAGCCGACTGCAATTGGAAGATCGAAAGAGCTACCTTCTTTTTTTATATCTGCTGGTGCAAGGTTTACGGTTATTTTCTTAATTGGAAATTCGAAACCGCTGTTTTTTATTGCTGCGGTTACTCTCTCGCGGCTTTCTTTTACTGCGTTATCAGGTAAACCAACAATTGTAAAAGAAGGAATTTGTTTTTCAACATTTGTTTCTACTTCAATTAAATAGGCATCTATCCCGTATGTAGCACTGGTAAGAATTTTTGAAAGCATTATAATAATTCGGATTCTTTATTATTTTAATGCACCCCTTAAAGCAGTGCAGATTTAATCTACAAATTACAAATAAGATATTCACAAACAAAGTTTAAATATTATATAACAAAACATATTCATTATTAAAATAATTTAAACATTTTTTATTTTGTGAGCACCATTTTTTTCGTTTGCGAATATTCAGGGGTTTCAATCTTATAAAGGTAAACTCCAGAAGGCAAATCAGTTGCATCGAATGTAAATTTATGAACCCCTTTACTTAAAGGACCGTCCTGAAGCGTAACGACCTCTTTCCCTTCAAGATTATAAATAATAACTTTAACCTGCGTATCTTCCAGTAATTCAACTACAATGCTTGTCTTGGGATTAAAAGGATTAGGATAATTCTGTTCAACAATAAAAGGTTCAAAGAGTCCCTGCCCAACTTTTACCGAAGATGAATAGACTATGGAGCCGTCTTTATCCACTTGCTTAACTCTATAATAAACTACATCCGAAGATTCATCTTTTTCATCCAGGAAGGAATAATTTTTTTCATTTAAATTATCGGCTTCTATTCTGAATACAGTTGTATACTCCGAATTTTTTGAAGATTTTTCAAGCACATAATAATCAGCCTGTTTATAATCACCACCGCTCCAGTCAAGTTCATAAGAATTGGAAAGCATCCTGATATTTAATTCAGGGGCTTTAGCAAATATCGGTGCATCGGATTTAACCAGCTGAATCCCGGATATATTTAAATCCATTATTTTTTTCAGGTTTAATAATTCATCAAGATCTTCAACCTTAAACCTTGCCAAAACTATTGAACTATCGGCAGAGAAATTCTGGAAATTGCTGTTATTGAATGAGTGATTTATCGAGCTATTTAAATCGATAACCCTAAGAAGATCAACCTGGAAGGATTTGCTTTCCTCAAAATTATAAAATTCAAAACTTAGATCTCTTGCTTCAATTGAAAAATCTAATTTATATTTAGCAATTAATTTACCATTGCTGTAAAACGAAACCGTATTATTTTTAATTGAGAGAAATATTGAAATATGATACCAGCATTTTAAAGACAGGAAACGTGGATCAGAATAAATCTGCGAACCGGATTTTGAATCGACCGATAGTATCTGGAAAGAGTTTGTAAAAAGAGAATATTGAAAGTCCGGCAGAATTTTATTTCTAATTTTTAATATCTGCTCTTCAGGATCATTTATTTTAATCCAGAATTCAATTAATAAATTTTCCGATTCGATTTCATTAAATGAAAAATCCATGTATGCATTGTGCGTAAACTGAAATGCTTTCCCTGCCACTCTTTGAACTTTATAAAATTCAACCGGTACGGTTAAATAATCCGCTTCGGTAATTTGCCTATCTTTTATTTTTGAATTGATATACCCCAAAACTTTTCCTTTACCCTTATATACTCCAAAAAATTTTACTGTGGCTTTGCTTGCATTTTCATCTCTAAATCTTAAAAATAACTGGAAAAATGATCCGGGGGATAAAGCCGAATCGGAAAGATTAACAATACATTTATAAACAGTACCGGAATGTCCTTCAATTGAAGCTGGCTTGAAGTTTAAAACCGATTTCCATGAGAGAGTATTAAGTTCAATTTCATTCAGTGACAATCTTTCATCAGGTAAAATATATAATTCAAGTGTGTCTGCTTTGGGAAACCTGTTGGTTGTTACCAAAGATATATCAAAAGACGAATTTACAGGAATATAAGAAGGGCAGTTAATTTTATAGCTGTCCTCACCGTTTTGTGCAAAAACAGATAAGCCGAAAATAAATAAAAATAAAACAGTAAAAATTTTTTGCATAGCACCCCAATTACTGGAACAAAACCAGACAATACTATTTATAACTTCTCAAAAAGTTAATCCTATCCTGCAGCTGGTGAACTGGAACCAATAATTTGTCTTTGCCATAAATAGCATCTTCCCTGTTTGAAAAAGCAAGTTCATAATCTTTACTCATAACTATTGCTTCTTCAGGGCACACTTCTTCACAAAATCCGCAAAAGATGCACCGGATCATATTTATTTCAAATTTTTCAGGATAACGCTCTTTTTCTCTTTCGGTTTCACCAGCTTGTACTTCAATAGCTAATGGAGGACAAACGCGGCTGCAAAGTCCGCATGCCACACATCTTTCTTCACCGTTTTCCTCCAGTACAAGAACAGGTCTACCTCTATATGATGCCGGAGGAATAAATTTTTCTTCCGGGTATTTCAATGTAAACTTTGGTCTGAACATATTTTTCAATGTAAGAGATAAACCTTTTACAATTTCCGGTATATATATTTTCTCTAAAAATGTTAAATCTTTTTCTCTTTTCTTAACAGCCATTGCAATCCTTCAGCAAATTCTTAGTTCAAGAGCAAGAGCAAGTTCAAGTTGCTTATATTTTAAAGATCATTATTAAAGCCGCAACCCAAATAATATTAATTAATGAGAGCGGGAACATTACTTTCCAGCCAAGGCTCATCAGCTGATCATACCTAAACCTCGGCAAGCTCCATCTAACCCAAATGAAAAAGAACAAAAGCGCTCCCATTTTCACACAGAAAGTAGCTATTTGTATTATAACAGTCAACCATTCGGGTAAACCGATGGAATTAATATTTATAAAGGGTAAGTTATATCCGCCCAGGTAAAGTGTTATAATAAAAGCACTTGCGACGATCATATTGGCATATTCTGCAAGGAAGAAACCTGCAAATTTCATACTGCTGTATTCGGTATGATAGCCTCCTACCAGCTCCGGTTCGGCTTCGGGAAGATCGAAGGGGAGACGGTTAGTTTCGGCAAAAGCAGAAACAACGAAAGTGATAAATCCTATGGGCTGTATCCAGGCGTTCCATAGCCAGGCACCCTGCGAATTAACAATGGCTAAAGGTCTTAATGATTCCGATAAAAGCAAAACTCCTCCGACAGAAAATCCCATAGAAATTTCATATGAAATCATCTGTGCTGAGGAACGAATACCTCCCAATAAAGAATACTTGCTTCCTGAAGACCATCCGGCAAACGTTATTGCGTACACACCAAGAGAGGTCAAGGCTAAAATATAAAGTATACCTATATTTATATCGGCAACAACAAGAGGAACGGTTAACCCGAAAATTTTTATACTCGGTCCAAAGGGTATTACAGCATAGGTGGTAAACGCTACAAACAAGGCTAGCATTGGTGCTAAAGCGTGGATAGTTTTGTTAGCGTTTGTAGGAACAATATCTTCTTTTAACAATAATTTAAAAACATCCGCAAAAGGTTGTAAAACCCCTTCCCATCCTACGCGGTTAGGCCCAAGCCTGTTTTGAGCCCATGCACTTACGCGTCTTTCAAAATAAACAAGGTATGAGACAGTAAGCAGCATAAGAGTTAGAATTATAACAATTTTTACCAAAGTAGTTACTATTAATTCCAAGATAGTCATTTAATTAAAACCCCGATTATACTTTTTCTGAAATTTCAATTTTGATCTTAATTCCATGTTCTCCGATATCATCATAGTCAATTCCCTTAAATGCATAAATTGATTTGGTCATTTCTTCAAAAACATCTTCAACAATATTATACTTCATTTTATATCCCATTGTATTCGAAAGGGATGAGATAATTTTCCAGGCTGATTTAGCATCACGTTTATTACCTTGAGCCCATCTATCGAAGCGTGTTCCGAATTTATCCAGCCTGCTTAAAGACATTCCATCCATCGATCTGTCAAGTTCAACAGTAGAAACAGCCGGTTTTAATCTTTGAATCATTCCCTGGAAATTTACCATTGTCCCGTTTTTCTCCGCATAAGTTGCCGAAGGAAAAACAATATCCGCTAAAGAAGTTGTTTTACCAAAATTAGTTCCACTGACAATTAATAGATCAAGTTTTGCAAATATATTCTCCAATCCGGGATCTGATGAGATAATATCATCATCAATTAAAAATAAGGATTTTATTTTTCCTTCATTAATTGATTTCACAATCCCGTTCAAATCCAACGAAGGAGTAATACCTGCAAGTTCAGCTCCCAGTGAATTTGGAGTTACATCATTCTGTCTTAAAATATCATCGCCAAATTCAGGATTAATATGCCGCATAAATAATATATTTTTTGAACCAATGAACTTAGCAAGTTTCATAAGTGCAAAATTATCTTCATTGGATGTATAAGGAGAACCAATAAAAGCAATTTCATTCTTCTGGTAAGATTTCAATTCGTTGGCTGCAATATTTAATGCTTCAGCCCATGATACTTTTATTAAAGTTCCTTCCCTTCTTAAATGAGGTCCGTCTATCCGATCATCAGCATTAATAAATTTAAAGGTATTTATCCTTCCATGATCGCACATCCAGTAGCTGTTAACTTCTTCATTGTATCTAGGAGTTAATCTTAATACTTCGTTATTTCTAACCCAAATTTCTGAGTTGCAGCAGCGGGAGCAACCGGTACAAATCGAATTCGTTGAAGACATATCCCAGACTCTTGCTCTGAACCTGAAATCACGATTCGTAAGCGCACCGACAGGACAAATATCAGTTGTATTTAAAGAATAAGGATTATCCATTTGCTCACCGGGGTAAGTTACTATTGTAACCCTATCTCCTCTTTTTATAAAAGTCAATTCAGGATCCTTTGCGATCTCATCACAAAAACGAATGCAGCGTGAACATGAAATACATCTTTCTGCATCAAACATTACATAAGGACCTAAAGGAACTCTTTTATCTTTATGATTTTTTTCTTCGGTAAACCTGCTTTCTCCAACACTATGCGCATAAGCATAGTCCTGCAGCTTGCATTCACCTGCTTCATCACAGATAGGACAATCAAGAGGATGATTGATAAGTAAAAATTCCATAACTGCATTTCTTGCAGATATTGCTTTTTCAGATGCTGAATGGACAACCATACCTTCCGCTGCAAGTGTTGAACATGCAATAACGAGCTTAGGAATTTTTTCAACTTCAACCAGGCATACCCTGCAATTACCAGAAATCGATAAGCTTGGATGCCAGCAAAAATGAGGAATATCTATTCCATATTTTCTTGCTGCCTGAATAATTGTCTGGCCTTGTTCAAATTCAATTTCCTTTCCATCGAGAACAAATTTTGGCATTATAATATCCTTTTATTCCTTTTTAAAGTTTTATCATAGCTGAAAGTTCAATATTCTTAAACGACTATATAAAAATGATTGTCACACTGAGCTTGTCGAAGTGTGACATTTCAATATTTTCAATCTTCGACAAGCCTGCCTTTGCCGAAGCTTCGCGCAGGCAGGCTCAGACTGACAAACTATTTGTATCAAAAATTTTTTGGTATTTTCCAAATTAATTAATAATCGAATCAACAGAATGATATTCAAAATTAAAAGCTTCGGCTACTCCTTTATATGTAATTTTACCATCGATAACATTTAGTCCTAACTTTATTTCGGGATTTGTTTTAATTGCTTTTTCAAATCCTTTATTCGCTATTTCAACTGCATAAGGTAATGTTGCATTTGTTAAGGCAAGCGTTGAAGTATGCGGAACTGCACCGGGCATATTAGCAACGCAATAATGAACAACTCCATCAACTACATAAGTTGGTTTTTCATGAGTTGTAGGATGACATGTTTCAATACATCCGCCCTGATCAACGGAAACATCTACAACAACAGAACCTTCTTTCATTATTTTAAGCATATCTTTTGTAATTAATTTAGGAGCTTTTGCACCAGGTATTAAAACTGATCCAATCACAAGATCTGCTTTGTGTAAATTTTCTCTAATATAATATTCATTCGACATTAGTGTATTTACATTTTTCGGCATTACATCATCAAGATATCTCAACCTGTAGAGATTACTATCTAAAATCATAACCCTTGCACCAAACCCGGCGGCAATCTTTGCGGCATTAGTTCCAACGATCCCGCCGCCTAACACCATTACTTCAGCAGGACCTGTACCGGGTACGCCACCTAAAAGAATCCCTCTTCCACCCATAACCTTTTCGAGATACTT
Organism: uncultured Ignavibacteriaceae bacterium; assembly: GCA_964448105.1. Lineage (GTDB taxonomy): Bacteria > Bacteroidota > Ignavibacteria > Ignavibacteriales > Ignavibacteriaceae > CAVQBP01. Next base: position 1,795 of record CAYUVK010000067.1, on the reverse strand, counting down.
AGCACCTTCCTGCGGCGCCATTCTTCCTGCAACTTCACTCATCGGGATTAAAAGGGGTAAAGATCTATCAGCTTTTTGAACTGTTTCGTACGCAATGGCAACACATTTATTTTTCATCATCCCTTCGGTAAGCTCTTTACTTGCGGCAAAATGAAAATATGTAAATACAATCTGTCCCTCTCTAATCATCTCATATTCATGATCAATCGGTTCTTTCACTTTCATGACCATTTCGGAATTAGCAAAAATTTCCTGAGGTGTAGAAGCAATTTCTGCTCCTACCGATTTATAGTCATTGTCGGAAAAGCCGCTGCCGGCTCCGGCATTAGTTTCAACAACTACTTTATGTCCATTCTGAATTAAAGTGGATGCGCCTACCGGTAATAGTGCAACCCTGTTTTCATTGGATTTTATTTCTTTTGGAACTCCAATTAACATTTTATGCCTCGTTATTAAATTTATCTGCCGATAGGCAGATTACGCCGCCCACTTTACGAGCGTATTTTTTGATTTGATTATTACTTTTATAAATGAATCTTCTTGTAGAAGTTCATTCGATATATCTAAAATATCTTCAGCGGTAACTGAATCTATTTCTTTTAAAATTTCGTCAACACTTTTTATTTTATTATAATATAATTCCGATTGAGCCATACGTATCATCCTGTTTGATGTATTTTCAAGGCTCAAAATTAAATTTCCTTTTATTGATTCTTTTGCTTTCTTTAATTCTTTTTCGGAAATTTTTATTTCTCTCAATTTTTTGAATTCCTTTAATACAATAGATAAAGCTCTGTCAACCATCTTTTCGTTAGTTGAAAAATAAACGCCAAAAGATGAGACATCATAAAAAGAATTAAGGAAAGAATTTATTTGATATGCTATCCCGTTTCTCTCTCTTACGGATTGGAACAATCTTGAGCTGCTTCCTTCTCCAAGCACCTGGGTCAGGAGCGCTGCCTTAACTCTTCTATCATCTTTATAACCATAAGTTGATTTCCCGACGATTGCATGAACCTGCTGGATCTCTTTATCAATTAATTCTATTTTTGAGGGAATTACATTAAGAGTATAATTTTTTCTTTTTATACCGGATCTCCCAAGATTAACATTAAAATATTTGTCAGTCAATTTGATTAATTTATTATGATCAACAGCACCGGAAGCAGAAATTATAAGCCGGTTAAATCCGTATTTTTCTTTAATAAAATTGAACAGATCAAATTGTGAAAAATTCTTAATATTTTTTTCCGTGCCGATTATAGGAAGACTTAATGTATTTCCTGAAAAAATTAACTCTTCGAATTTATCGAATATTAATTCTTCTGGATTATCTTCAATATCATTTAGTTCATCAACAACAACACTTGATTCTTTTTTAATTTCAGCAGGTTTAAAAGCCGGCTGCTGGATCATATCTGAGATAACATCAAAAGTTTTTTCAATATGCTCTGCCAATCCTCTCCCGTAATAGCAGGTATGCTCTTTTGAAGTGAAAGCATTTAGATATCCGCCCGCAGATTCAATTTCAACGGCAATTTTTCTTGCAGATCTTTTTTCGGTTCCTTTGAAAAGCATATGTTCGATAAAATGTGTAATCCCGTTATTCCTGAAACTTTCATCCCTGGAGCCAACATTGAACCAAAAACCTAAAGAAAATGATTTTACATAAGGTATTGATTCTGATAAAATCTTAATGCCGTTCGGAAGAATTGTCTTATTATATTGGCTCAAATCTACTTAATTTTTTTCCTGTGATTGACAAAAATTAGATTTCAAATATAGAGAAACGGGT